>JAHBVV010000033.1 GCA_019637335.1 Candidatus Hydrogenedentota bacterium
CCCTTTGTGCCCTTCGTGGTGACAATCTTCTTGGCGGTCGTCGGCTGCCCAAAGGGTTCCATGGTCCGTCTTTTTTTGACCACGGATTACACCGATAACACGGATTTTTCTTATTCGTGTCAATTCGTGTGCATTCGTGGTTCAATAGTTTGGTTGCGGCCATCGGTCGCACTGTGTAATCCGTGGTGATCATTTCCTCGGTCGAGGCCCAAGGCTGCCCCGCGCCCTTCGTGGTTCGCCCGCGGGATACGCCGCACACCGCCCGGCACAAAAAAAGCCCCCGTCCGCGACGGGGGCATGGCGTAAATACAAAAATGGCGTACCCGAGAGGAATTGAACCCCTAACCTTCTGATCCGTAGTCAGACGCTCTATCCAATTGAGCTACGGGTACGCAAAGTGGTGCCGAAGCACACCCAGAATACTAACATAAGAATCCGACCGCTTGCAACCCCGCAACGCGATCCACCAACGGCCTTCCCGCGTCCCGCCAGGCCCGCCAGGCCCGCCCGGACGCCACGCTCACGCCCCGGCAATTTCCCGCGCGATCCGGGCCAGGTCGATCACCCGCTGGTCGGGGGTGTCGTGTTCGATGTCGGCCATGACCACGTCGCAGGGACCCAGCTCGCGGTAGATCCGCTCGAGATCGCCGCGAAGCTCGGTTAAACCCTTGGAAACCAGGTCCGTCGGCGTATACATGAGCGCACGGCGGGCCTGCGGGCACAGGCGGCGCGCCTGTTCCAGATCGGAATCCAGCCCCATATCGACATACCCGAGTTTCTCGATGCGCGCGTAGTCCGCAATGTACGGGTCAACGTTCCACGCGCAGTTGTGGATCCCGAAATGCTCGAAGGCCTCGGCGATCCGTCGATCGTACGGAAACAAAAACTCCCGGTACTGGTCGGGCGATACCATATTCACCACGCAGTTGCTGACCGTGGCGTGCCGTACGACCACCCCGGATTCCTTCTGCCGCGCATACAGAATCCGCATTCCCTCGATCATGGTTTCGCTGATGACGTCGAAGAGGTGGTGCGCGAGCTCGGGATTGATCATCATGTCCATGAAGATCTGGTCGCCGCGCAGGCGGAACGCATTGTTCAACACGCCCTGCCAGTTGATGTAGCCTTCAATCCGACCATACTCCCGCGCCAGCGTCTCGGCCTGTTCCATAATCTGGCTGAATACGGGATTCGCCGAGAGATCGGGTACGGCCAGTTGAGCGGACTGCGCGTCGGAGAGGTACTCGTGCCGCGCCGCCGGCCAGTTGTCCGGATAGTAGTTCGCCCCCACGCCAAAAATGCGGGACATCGTAAGCGCGCCGTGTACGCCATCCAGTGTGCCGGGCGCGCTTTCCGGGTCGTCCCCGCCGAGACGGAGTTCGGGGAAGTGGCGGTTGAGGGCCCCCCGCATCGCCACGAGGGTCTCGCGGCGGTAGACAGGATTCAGGTGCCACGTCTCGGAGAAATCGATCCCGCAGCGCTCGCGGTACCATTTCGGCGTGAATCCAAATTCGATCCGCAGATCGGATTCCGTGCCGTCGCAGGGGGCTCGGGTGGCCGGCGCGGCCGGCGCGATATAACTGCGCAACTGGCCCGCGGTGCGGCGGGGCGTCTTGGTAAGGGTAGTCATTCTACGAACCTCTCCTCGGTAAGCGCGCGGCGCCGATCGGCCGCCCGATCGAAGATCATCTCCCGGCTGACCCCCGCCTCCGCATACATCGCGAAGATGTTGTCGTCGGGTGTTTCCGGCGGGATGGTGTGCGACGCCGCCAGAATGTAGCCACCGCCGCCCGCCATCATGCCGTCGATAAGGCGCGCGGTCGCGCGGCGCACTTCGTCCGCGCTGCCGTTCACCAGCAGGTGCTGCGTATCCACGCCGCCCATGAAGGTCAGGTGCGCGCCATATTCCCGTTTCAGTTCCAGCGCGTCCATCCCCGGACAGCCGCACTGGACGGGATTCAGAATCTCGATACCCATTTCGATCAGATCGCCGATGATGGGCCGCAGCGCGCCGCAGCAATGGTACGCCACGGGAAGGCCCCGGGCGCGCCCCACGTCCACCACGCGCTGGAGATGGGGCTTGATCAGGTCGCGCCACATGGCCGGGCTCATGAGCATGCTGTGCTGCCCCGCCACGTCGTCCCCCGTCCAGAGCCAGTCGACTGGAAAGCGCTCGCAACCCTTCTCCGACAGCGACACGGCGAAATCGGCGCAGCGGCCGAGCAGTTCGAACGCCACGTCGGGTTGCGCGGCCAGGTCGAGCATGGCGGCTTCCATCCCGCGAAGGCGCCAGTACATTTCGAAGGCGCACGGGGAAACGTCGATTCCAAGAAAGCAGTCGCCGCGCGCGTCGACAACCGGCTGCATCAGGTTGAGGAGCTCCTCCTCGCGGTCCCAGGGGAAGGAATAGGCGGCGATGGCTTCCGGCGAGGCCCCGGCGAGTGGAAAGACCGTCGGCTGGTTAAAGCCGTCCCGCATGACCCAGGTCACGCCCCACCAGTCCACGTGCGACTCGCCGTCCTGCTTGTGGACAATACCCTCCATGGCGTAGTTGTTGTTCACCCAGGTCTGTTTGATGTCGTCCCCCATCACTTCGCCCAGATAACGGGGCGGTATCTCCAGCAAGGAGGCCAGATGCCGCGCGGTGGCGGGGTGGAACCACATGAAAATGGGTACCCGATCCGGCGTGGCGCGCCGGATCGACGCGATAACCCGCTCTCGACTGTTCATAGGCGGTCTCCCGGTGGCCGGGTCTCAGTTCCCCCGCGCGCGCGCGCGAATGGCGCGGATATGGTCCGGCGAGGTGCCGCAGCAGCCCCCGATAATACTGGCGCCGGCCTCGAGCAGGGCCGGCACGCAGCCCGCCATGAATTCAGGCGTCTCCGGGTAGGTCTCCCCGGCATCGGTCAGGATGGGCATGCCGGCGTTGGGGTGCACAAGAACCGGCGTATCCGGCGCGGCCTCGCGAATCGCGCGAACAATGCCCACCATCTGCTCCGATCCCTGGCTGCAATTTGTGCCCAGGATATCAGCGCCCGCCTCCAGCAGTGCGGCGGCCATCTCCGCGGGCGAGGCGCCCATCATCGTGCGGTACATGCCGCCCGCGTTGCCCTGGTACGTGAACGAGCAGATGATCTCGAGGTCCGTGTTCTCCCGGACCGCGCGCGTGGCGATCACCGCCTCGTCAATCGCGGACATGGTCTCGATGCAGCAGGCGTCGGCGCCGCCTTCTTCAAGCGCTTCCGCCTGCTCGCGAAAGACGTCGTAAAGCTCGTCCTCGGTGATGTCGCCCATCATCAGGATCTTCCCGGTCGGACCGATCGATGCCGCCACGTGGACCACATCCCCCGCCGCCTCGCGCGAAAGGCGCGCCGCGGCGCGGTTAAGTTCCCCCACCTGGCCTTCAAGGCCGTAGGCGGCCAGCTTGATGCGCGATCCACCGAAACTGTTCGTCGTAATAATCTCGGACCCCGCCGCGACATAGTGCTCCGCAATGCCACGGACAATGTCGGGATGGTCGATGTTCCAGCGTTCCGGGCATTCCCCGGGCTTCAGGCCCGCCGCCATCAGGAGCGTTCCCCAGCCCCCGTCCGAAATCAGCGTTCCCCGAACCTTCAAATCGTCAAGAATGGTGTTCATGCGGTTCCCTCCACACATTCCCCTTCAGTGTACGGCAGGGGCGCCGCATCGAACAAGCCCAAAACGCAGGGCAATCGCATTTAGACTTCCAACTCGAGCCGAGCGCCACATGAACCACCTTCAAAGGTATAAAGGGCGCGTGTTGGAGCGCTGGCATTTCGCCTGCGGCGAATCCCTGACCTTGCCGGCACAGATGCCGGCGCTCCAAAACGCTCACTATCGTTGATTCAAGGTTCCAATTCGACTCAGGTTTACGCCCATATACCGAGATCGAGTTTAAATGCGATTGCCCTGGCCCAAAACGCCGGCAACGGGATGACAGGCTCCCGATGCCGGCGCGAAGTTTCAGGCCACCGAGGTGGCGGGCGGGCTGAGGTTGTACCAGCCAACCCCCTGTTTCCTGAGCGCGTAGCCGGTTTCTGCCAGGTGATCGCCGTAAGCCAGCATCCAGTGGAATCCGCGCATCTCCTCCGCAAGTTTCCCGCAGTCGCCGTCAATCCCAACATCAATCTGTGAACGGCAAATGGCCATCTCCGGATTGTCCTGGATATGCCCCCGGAATCCGAGCCAGCGGTTGCTGGCGAAATCGGGATCCAGCACGGTCACCACCTGCCCGATCCGCATATCGACCTTCGGCGCCGCGCCATAGTCGGATTCGAAATGGGTCTGGATCCGCGCCGGCTCAAGATGAACCCCGTCCATACGCCGCGGCGCCGTGCAGTGCGCCAGCGTCACCACCCCATGGTGCGGGTACGTGGGATCCTGCAGGAACACCGGCAGCGATGCGATATGGTGCAACAGGATGCCGGACGGGATAACCACAAAATCGGACTCGCAGAACGCCAGCATCCCGTCGTCGTTGATCAGGGTCAGGGTCAGGCAGGCCGTTGTCCGCGCCATCGGGATGATGGTCGTCATGCATTCATTCACCGTGATGGCGGTGGCGCACGCTTCGTCCATCAACTGGCGGAAAAGGTCGTCGAGCAGGAAGGCCCCGGTGACAAAATCGCCCCGCGTCTCCAGCAGCGTGGCCGGCAGATTCAGATACTCTGCGGCCTCCCGCGCGTACCGCGCCATGCCGGCGGCGTCGGCCTGCATCGCGGCGATGCGCTTGCCGAGTTCGTCGTAGGAAACGTCCACAATATCCAGGTTCCACTGCTCCCGCGCAAGGGCCGGCGCCGCCTGGCCGCCCTGCCCCCAGCCGGAAGCTCCGCCAATCGCCACGATGCGCGAACCCACCGTGTTCTTCAGGGCGTAAAGCGCGCGCAGACGCGCGATCACATCCCCCATCTCATCGACAACGATGTCATCGGTGGTCAGGTTCGGCTCCCCGTATTCGTCGACCGTCTTCCGGAGCAGGCGCGGGTGCAGGATTTCGTACCACAAATAGGCCGGGCCGCTGCGGTGGCGAACAAACACCAGATTTCGCCGGCCCGAGGCGAGAATAGTCTCCAGCGCATCCCCGCCCCCCGACGCCGCGTACGTGATCACCACATCACAATCGACCGCCCGGATACGGGACGCCTCCTCCGCGTTGGTCACCCCGAGCAGCGGCAGAATCGTCAACGGAAACTCCGCCTTGCCACGCAACGCGTCCAGTTCCGCGTTGATACGGCCCCCCTCCTCCGCCACGTCCGCACGCGAACCAAGACCGCCCCACGGGCGCCAGCTTGTGGCCTCGCGCGGCTCAGACAGGTGGTACAACAACACGGGCTGAACCACCAGCGGACGCTTGGATACCGCGGGGCGCGGCCGTTTTCCAGCCGCCCCCGCGCCCGACTCGCCAGCGTGTGCGGCCAGGGCGGTTCCCAGCGCCGTGCCGCCCACCGCCGCGAAGAAACTCCGCCGCCCGATGCCCGGGGCGTGGCAGCCGCAACAACCGGTGTGTACGTGGCTCATGACATTTCCTTTCTCGCGGGCGCGCCGTGCTTCGCCGCGCCTTTCAGAATGCGTTTGCGGTTTCGCGATCACGCCCCAGCCGAGACGGGCTAGGCCTCCGGCGCGTAACGAGGCGAGTGGATGGCGCGAATACCGTGCAGCTGGCAAAACGCCTCGACATCGCGCTTGTGATCGCCGTAGAAGACGACCTGGTGGAAACCCTTCACATCGCGGCAGTCCTCAACATCGTTCATGGCGATCTCGAAGTTGGTCCGGCATCCGCCCGCGGGCGGCGTCTGCACATTCGCGATCACCGTGCCGGTGTCCACGATGAGCTCCCGTGGCCCGGTGAAGCGCACCAGGGTCACCGGCTGCGCTTCGCGCCAGATAACCTGCATCGCCACGCCCAGGGCGGATTCCGAGTGGCTGCGCAGCACATACGGCTCCGGTTCCTCGCCAAACCCATTGAGCCGCGTCCCGGCGGTGCAGTGCGCGGCAATCAGCACGTTTTTCACCGTCTCCGGGACCGGATCGTTCATGAACCCGGGCTTGTCGAAGAGGTAGCTGGAGAGCATCAGCGAGACCGCGCCGTACACGTCGGCCTCGCAGCCGTACGTGATCCCCGCGTCCTGGAACAGCGCGGCCGCCATGCACGGCGGTGTGGGCACGTCCCGGGCGGAAACCATGCCCAGGCAGTCGCTGGTGATCGCGTTCGCCCCCTCCAACTCCAGGAGCTTCTTGGCAGTCTGATAGGATCGCGCCGCGTTCATCGTGTCCTGCTTTGTGGGCTCCACGATCTTCTCAGCCCCCCGCCGCATGGCCCGCGCCACCTCATACGTCTCTTCGTTTTCCGGCATCCGGGCGAACAGCTCGTGCAGGGTATCCCGTGGTATACGCTTCACCCGAATTCCCAGGTGCTCGATGGTCTCCTCTTTGCGCTCGGCGCCGGCCAGGACCAGCAGGGTGCTCTCGGCGAGCTGCTTCCGCGCCCGGATCATCCTCATCGCCCGCGCAATCGCGTCCTCCTCGAGCGAGGAAATCACATGCACGCCCGGCTGCCGGGAGATCTGAAGCACATGCTGTGTAAACGCCGTGCCGACCGGCGCAAACACGATGGTCGGCACGCCCGCCTCCGCGATGGCCTTCACCCACGGCCAGACATCCAGGTGTTGCAGCACGAGCAGGATCCCGTCCGGACGCTCCGCCGCCAGCGCGGCGGCCAGGCCCGCCGCGGCCTCCGGGGATTCGATCGGGTCGGCGTACTGCCGGATATCCGCGCCCACGGCGCGCGCGGCGTCACTGCACGCGTGCAGGTAGTGCTCGCGAGCCCCTTCCACGTCGTACGACGTCCCCGGCCAGCCAAGCCAGTACGGTGGAGCCTTGCGCACAACCGCCACCTTCAAATCGACACGCGGGTACGGACGAAAACCCGCCAGGTCAATGTACTCGCCACTGGAGGGCGGTGCATGCCTTGGCCGGGCGCCCGCGCCCATCGGCAGTGCAAGAGAAACCGCGGCAACGCCCAGAAAACACCGGCGGGAAAACGCGCAGCAGGAGCAGGAATGGCGAGAAGGCATAGTCATGGCGGCAAGCTCCTTTCTATGGGGTGCGGAGTGTGCGAAAGCGCCCATCATGCGGGCGGGGAGATTTCCCGGAAGCCGGGAACGGGAATGGCGCGGATACGACGTCGGGCGGGAGCAGATAGTGGGCCGGTTCGGGCCCGCAAAGTACGGGGGACACCCCTGCGGGAACCCGGAACGGGTCCCGCCCCCCCGAAGCGAACAGAAGTGTGTCCGGGCGCGTCGCGTACGACATGCGCCCCCCTTTCAGCCTGTTGAACGCGGAGAACCCGCCAGGCTACTACGCTTCATTATAGGCCGGCCCCGGAAATGCGTCAATGGGGTTTCCGGCGTCGGGCTGCAAGCCGCAGCGATCTGTACCCGCTTTTGATATCCGGCGCCCCGGCTGGCATACTGCCCCAATCCCCCGCAGAACCGGAGTTTGATATGCGTTTTCTATCCCTATTCGCCGCGGCCCTGATGGCCGGCTGCGCCACGACAGGAACCCCCATGATCCAGCCGAAAGATGCTGTCGCCGTGATCGCCCACCGCGGAGCCAGCGCCTATGCGCCCGAGAACACCCTGGCCGCGTTCGAGCTGGCCGTCGCCATGCACGCGGACTGGTACGAACTGGACTGCCTGCTGACGCTCGACAACCACGTTATCGTGACCCACGACGGTACGCTCGACCGCTGCACGAACGGCGAGGGCGCCGTGGCGGAGAAAACGCTGGACCAACTGAAGACCCTGGACGCCGGGAGCTGGTTTGACCCGAAATTCGCGGGCGAACCCATGCCCACGCTGGCGGAGTCGCTGGCGATGGCGAAGAACCGGATCGGCGTGTATGTGGAGATTAAAAGCGCGGCGGACGACGGCCCGTTGATGGGCCAGCTCTGGGAGGCGGCGCGCGGGCAGGAGACAATGGATGATGCGCTCGCCGGACAGCTGATCCGCCTGGTGGAAGAAAACGGCAGCCGCAACCTGATGCTGGCACGGCAGGCCATCGCGGATATCCGCGCGGCCCGGATGGAGCCCCAGGTGGTGATTCAGTCCTTCTCGCCGGTCATCTGTCTGGTGGCGCGCGCCGAGGCGCCGGATATCCGCACCGAGTACCTCGGCAGCTACGACGCGGAGAAGCCGGAAGCCTGGGATCGCTTCATCGAATGGGGCATGCTCATCGGCGTCGAGGGCTTCAACGTCAGTCACCATTCGATCAACCCAGAGCGCCTGGCCTTCTTCCACAACGCGGGCAAGAGCGTGGCCGTCTGGACGGTTGACAAGGAGGACGACATGCGCCGCTACATCGGCTGGGGCGTGAACGCGATCATCACGAACCGCCCGGACGTCCTGCGGTCGGTGCTGGCGGGCGGCTGACGCGCCAGCTTCAGCCCTTGATCGCGCCGGTGGTAATGCCCTGGGTGAGCTGGCGCTGTAGGAGCACGTAGACCAGCAGCGTGGGCACGACGACGATCACGAGCCCCGCGAACATCAGCCCGAAGTCCGTCTTGTACTGCGCCTGAATGCTGACGCTCGCCAGGCCAAGCGGCAGCGTCTTCTTCTCGGGCGTATTCACGAAAACCAGCGCGAAGATGTACTCGTTCCAGATGCCCAGGAAGTTGAAGATCGCCGCGGTGATCAGTCCGGGTTTCGCCAGCGGCAGCATGACGTGCCAGAACGTGCGGTATTCGCCGCAACCATCCATGATGGCCGCCTCGCGCAAGGCCCCCGGCAATGACTTGAAGAAGCCGCTGAGCACCAGGATCGTAAACGGCAGGCTCAGCGCGATGTAGAGCAGGATCAGCCCGAAATGCGAGTCGTACAGCTGAAATCGCAGCCCGAACGGCTCCAGAAACCGCGTGCCCACGTCGGAAAGCCAGCTGAACTCGAAAAACACCGGAATAAGCAGCAGCTGCGCCGGGATCATCATCCCGCTGATGAAAAACAGGAAGAGCCAGCGGTTGCCGCGGAACTCAAACCGCGCCAGGACATAGGCCGCCATCGACGCCAGCGCCAGCGTGCCGAACAACGACCAGCCCGTCACCCACAAGCTGTTGAAAAAGAAACGGCTGAAGTTAGACTCCACCCACGCCTTGCGGTAATTCGATATGGCCGCGGAGATGGCCAGCGAGCGGCCTGCGGCCCGTTCCACCGCGGCAACCTCCTCCCCGGAAAGCGTCTCCGCCGGATCGCCGTACACCACCCCCGCCTCCAGCGCCCCGTTATTCTCGGAGTCGAGTTTGGCGAAGTCCCGCGCCAGCTGGTCGAGACGCTCCAGCGCCAGGCCCGCGTCCTCCCCGGCGGACGCGCGCGCCCGGGCCGCCTCGATCTCGGAAAGCTCCAGCAGCCCGTCCGCCGGCACACCCGTCACCAACCACGGCATCCCGAACGGATTCTGCACAAACTCCTTCGAGCTGCGAAGCGAGTTCACCAGCACCCAGACCATCGGCAAAACCACCGCTAGGAGCCAGCCGATGAGGACCGTATACGCGAGAATGGTCCGGACCTTATCCATGGTGGCTCGTCCCGGCGATTGCTGAGGCCGACAGGCCATTGAAGTGATTCAGCCACAAGAGAACACAAAGAGCACAAAGAAATTGATTTGTGAAAACGCCTGAAATCGAAAGCGCGCTCCATCCTTTGTGTTCTTTGTGCTCTCTGTGGCTATTCATCTCTTGAGTTCTTTCGCAGCCATCAATACTCAATACGCTCTTTCCGCGACCAGGTCAGGCTGAAGGCCGACGCCGCAAGCACAATCAGAAAAAGCAACACGGCCACGGCGGAGGCATACCCCATGTCGTATTCCGTGAACACCTTCTGGTAGAGCAGCGTCGCCAGCACGTGGGAATCGCGGTTCGGCACTTCATTCTCCATCACCCAGATCGGATCAAAGAACTTCATCAGGGTAATAATCATGAACACGGCGGCCACCACGAGAATCTCGCGCAGCAGCGGCAGCGTGATGTGGATGAACTGCTGGAAATGGCTGGCCCCTTCCAGGCGCGCCGCCTCATAGTAGCTCTGCGGGATGCCGCCAATCGCCGCCAGAAAAAGCACCATGTAAAACCCGGTCGCGCTCCACACAATCATCGGGATGATCGAGGAGATGAGGTAGCGCGACTGGAGAAACGGGAAAGGCAAGTCGATCTCGGGGAACGGCAGGCCCGCCGCCGCCGCCGCGCCCTGAACCTGCGCCAGCATCGCGTTGATTACCCCGAAGTTGGTCGTGCTGTAGAGCAGGATCCAGAGCAGCGCCACCGCCACGAGCGCGATGACGTTGGGAAAAAAGAAGGCCACGCGAAATATCGACGCCCCCCGGATTTTCTGGCTCAGTATCGACGCAAAGAACAGCGCCAGCGCGATGGTGCAGCCGCCGGCTATCGCGAACAGGATCAGGTTGTGCCCGAGCGCGACCAGGAAGATGTCGTCGTCGCGGAGCAGCCGCGCAAAGTTCCGCAGGCCCACCCACTCCGGCGTGCCCAGGCCGTCCCACTTCTGGAGGCTGTAGAGCAACGCGCGGATGGCCGGCAGGAAAACGAGGCCGGTGAAGAGCAGGAACGCCGGCGCGAGAAACACGAGAATGAACCGCCGCTCTTCCTTCTTGCGCAGGCTCATGAGGGTTCCCCAAACGCGGCCGGGTCGTAAAGCACCGCCGGCGGTATGATCGCGTCCGGATCCGCCTTCGCCGCCGCCACGCCCTCGTCGAGCATCGCGCAGTACTCCTCGGGCGTAATCTCGCCGCTCAGCAATTTCGAAGTGCCCGGCTCCATCACCTGCACGCGCCAGGTGAGCAGCAAATCCTCCAAGCGGATGCGGAAGATACCCTCCGCGCTTTCGATCATGTCCAGCGCCGATTGCAGCGGCGGCGTAACGGCCTCGCGCGGGGTGGCGCCCTTCATGGCGGTGATAACGCCGATCGATCGGCCCATGTCCGGCGCGCGCTCGGGCGAGACCATGTAGCGAAGGAATTCCAGCGTCGCCTCCGGATGCCGCGCGCTCTTCGCCATGTAGATGTATTCCCAGCCCGCCCCGTTAAACAGCGCCGGATTCCCTTTGCCCCCCTCGACCGGCGGAATGTTGAAACAGCGCATCTCGAAGCTCGGCGGCGTGCTTTCTTTCATCTCGTTCGAAAGCCAGAGCCCGCAGAAGATCATCGCGGCGTTGTTGTTGATAAACTGGAGCTGGCTCTCCGTGTGCGTCATCGCCTGGGAGCCCTTCTGGAAGTACGCCGTCCCCAGCTTCTGCAAGAGCCCCGCCGCGCGTACAACATCCGGGTGTTGGAAAGCGCCGGGCTCCAGCGCGTTGATCCGGTTGATGGCCGCCAGCCCGCCGGTGCGGTGGACCAGGCTCTGGAAGGTCCACCAGGCGTAGATCGGGTATTTCCCCTGAAACGCAAACGGCGCGATGCCCTTCGCCTTGATCGCCTCGCACAGCGCCTCGAATTCCGCCCAGGTCTCCGGCGGTTCCCAGCCATGCTCGCGGAAAAGCCGTGCATCGTACCAGCACGCATAGGCCCCGAACGCCGAGGGAATGGCGTACACCTGGCCGTTGCTCGTGTAGGCGTCCAGCGTGCCGGGGATAAATTCCTCCCGCCACGGGCGATCCCGGCCCGGCAGGGGCGTGTCGAGCGCCTCGTTCAGCACGTACAGCTTGTCCGCCGCCACCAGCCGCCAGATCGGGAGGAAATTCATGAGCATCAAATCGGGCGGGTCCCCCCGCAGCAGGCGCGGCTTCACCTTCTCGATCACCCGCGGATCCCCCCAGAGATCCACCCGGATTCCCGAATCCGCCCGCTCCGCGTTGAACTGCCGCGCGATCTTCTGGTGCCAGTGAATGCCGTAGCCCCCTTCGAAAACCGCCATTTCCACCGGCGCGGTGATGCTGGGGTCGACCGCGTTCCGCTGGATGGCGTCGCAACCCGGCAGGACCAATCCGGCGGTGAGCATGGCGGCCAGAAGGCCGTATCGGCGTGGGGATTCCATGGGTTGATTGTAGCGGGGCGGCTTGGGGCCTGCAAGTGGGCGGTGGCATGGGTCAATTATCGGTACTCTTGCGCTCTTTGGGCGCCGGTCTGGGGGCCGTTTTCTGCGCTGTCTGGCGTTCCTCCGGGGCGCTTGAGGAGGCACGTTTTTCCCATCTACTGGTGACAAATTAACCACTGAGTGGTTAATTTGTCACATCTTGACTCGTATTATTCGCATTTATAAATTGACAAATCAACCACCAACTGGTTAAAATTACACCATGATTCAGCGGAATTTAATCCATAGCATCCGCGAGGCTATGACCGATACACCCGTCATCCTCGTCAACGGAGCGCGCCAAACCGGCAAGAGCACCCTCGTACAGGCCTGTATCCAGGACCTGAACGGCGCCTCGTATCAAACCCTCGACGACGCCACCGTGCTCGCGGCGGCCCAAAAGGACCCGGCGGGCTTCCTTTCGGGCTTTTCGGGTACCGTCGTGCTGGACGAGATCCAGCGCGCGCCCGATCTCTTCCCCGCCATTAAGCTCTCGGTCGACCGCGACCGGCGGCCCGGACGCTTTGTGCTCACGGGCTCGGCGAATGTGTTGATGCTCCCCCGCGTGAGCGAGTCGCTGGCGGGACGGATGGAGGTGCTGACGCTGTGGCCCTTTTCCGCGGGCGAGCGGGCGGGCCAAACCGAGGGTTTTCTAAAGACCCTCATGGACCCCGCCCCCAAGTTCGCCGTCCAGGAGACACCCGGACGCGCCGCGCTCCTGCAACGGGTGATCGACGGTGGCTACCCGGAGGCGGTCGCCCGTGCTTCGGCGCGCCGACGCGATGCGTGGTACGGGGCCTACATCACGACCATTCTCCAGCGCGACGTGCGCGATCTGGCGAACATCGAGCAATTGGCGAGCCTGCCGCGCCTCCTTCAGCTACTGGCGGCGCGCGCCACAAGCCTCGCGAATTACTCGGAGATTGCGCGCGCCTTAAAAATGCCTCAGTCCACGCTGAAGCGCTACATGACGCTGCTGGAGATGACCTATCTGGTCCAGTTCGTGCCGCCGTGGTCGCAAAACCTCGGCAAGCGCCTGGTCAAATCGCCCAAGCTCGTCCTGTGCGACACCGGACTCATGGCCTACCTCCTCGGCATCGACGGCGCCGGCGCGATTCCCGATATGGCGCTCGGCGCGCTCGTGGAAAACTATGTGGCCATGGAGCTCCGGAAGCAACTGAGCTGGCATACCTCCCGCATGGAGCTCTTCCACTTCCGCGAGCGCACGGGGAAAGAGGTGGATTTCGTACTGGAGACGCCCCGGGGCCAGATCGCGGGCATTGAAGTCAAGGCGTCCAGCACCGTCGGCGCCCACGACTTCAAGCACCTGAACTTCCTTCAGGATCAGCTCGGCGATCGCTTCCAGATCGGGGTGGTCCTCTACCTCGGCGACAGCCCCGTGAAATTCGGCGACCGGATGCACGCCCTGCCCCTGAACTGCCTCTGGAATGAGTAAAGTTGGCGCCAAATCGGCCACCCAGTGGTGACAAATCAACCACTGGGTGGTTAATTTGTCACCACCAACGCCACACTATCCAAGCCCCCGGAGCGCCTCACACTTCGCCAGCAGCCGACGGCCATACCGCTGCGTGCCGTCGTACGGGTTCTCAACCGCCCGCCGGGCCGCCGCCTCGACCGTGTCGTTCAGGATCCCGGTCTGCTCGATCGCGTTCATCGCGTACATGCCGGTAATTCGGTTGGGATTGTCCACCAGCGCCGCAAGGCGCGGTAGGTGCTCGGCAGCCTCCCCCGCCTGGCACAGCGCGAGATGCCCCGCCACCTGAACCGCCGGCACGGCGTCTTCCGCCAGCGCATGCAGGGCGTCGGCGTGCTCAACGGCGCGCAGGCTACCCATCCAGGTGGCGGCGTAATAGCGAACCGCCGGATCCGCATCGGACAACGCAGCGCGCAGGGCCGGCCGGTCATTCCGCTCACCCGCCTCTATCGCCGCAATGATGCCCGGAATACGTTCCGCCATCCCCGGCTGCCGCATCGCAGCGTACTTGCTCCCATACTCCCGCCCCAGGTCCTCCAGTATCGGCTCGGGTAGCAGCCCGCCGTCACGGGTCTCCACCATCCACCGGTAAAGCCGCTCGCGTTGCTCGGCGAGAACCGGCGCATGGCCGGGATCGCCGGCCAGGTTGCTTGTCTCGTGGGGGTCCGCCTCGAGATCGTAGAGCTCCTCGGGCGCGCGGCGCGGCGCGAAGATGGCGTCCTGCAGGGGCGTGAGCGCCTCCAGCGCGTGCAGTTCACGCAAGCGCTGAAGAATGGCCTTCCCGTCCTTGTACTGGCTGCGCTGCAAATGCGGCCGGTGCGCGTGAAAGTTGCGAATATACTTGTAGCGAGCGGTGCGCACAGACCGGATACAGTCGATGGTCTCGTCGCAGCGGTCGCGCGCGCTCACCAGATACGGTCGCTCCGCATAGTCCGGCGCAAAAAGATCTGCGCCCTGCAGATGCCCCGGCGCGGGGATGCCCGCAACCGCAAGCGACAGCGGTACCAGGTCGATGTGCAGCGCGAGGTCCCGCCGTACGGTCCCCGCCAGACGCCCATCCGGAAACCGGACGATCATCGGAATACGCAGGCCGTCTTCGTACAGAAATTGCTTGCCACGCGCATGCGATATGCCATGGTCCGTGATGAAAACGATAAGCGTATTCTCGTAAACGCCCGCATCCTTCAACGACTGCACAACCGCCCCCACTTCCCGGTCAACGCGTTCCCAGCTCGCCAGGTACGCCGCCCAGTCCTCCCGCATCAGCGGATCGTCGGGATAATACGGCGGCAACGTGAAATCATTATGTTCAATCTTGCCGCCCCGCCACTTGCCGCCGCTGAGCTGGATCTGCGCAAAGAAAGGCGCGCCCGCCGGCGCATCGCGCCAGTCCGCCCCATCGTAGGGCGCACCGGACGTAATGAAATTGTAGTCGGTCTTCCCCGGTTTATCCGCTTCCGGACCCGCGCCGTTGCACGTGTAGTAACCCGCCGCGCGAAACAGATCACTCACCAGCGGCGTCGCCTCGGGCAACGCATAGCTCGGGTAGTAATCCGGATTGCCCCCAGCCTTATCGCCCTCGTTCTGGCTCCGGTGATTATGGCTGCCGATCGTGGTCTGATACATCCCGGTGGCCAGCGCGGATCGCGCCGGAGAACACACGGGACACGATATGATCGCGCTGTCAAAACGCACGCCCTCCCCCGCAAGCGCATCGAGATGCGGCGTCTTTACCGCGGCCTCCCCATAGCACCCAAGGTGCGGCGACGCATCCTCCGCGATAATCCACAGCACATTGGGTCGTCCGGCCACCCGCTGCGCCGCCCCGCTCCCCGCCGCCGCCATCGCGCTCGCGCCAAACGCCGCGCGCTGAAGAAAATCTCGCCGGTTCATCTTCCGCTCTCCTTGCTCATTCCGCGCATAAACGGATCACCCTGGATCCCGAAGCCCAGTATGAACAATCCGTCCAAACCGCGCAACACCTCGCCCGGATCGGCGCCGTTTGTTACACTCTACCCGTAACGTACACGCGTATCGAGTAAGGAGGGGCCCGCAGGCCCGCGAACCAACCTATGGACCACCCCCAAGTCCAACTCCAGGACATCCCGCCAGGCCAGGTCCGCGCGTGGTTCGCCAGCGATGTGGTCGACGCCCTCGCGCGCCTCGAATGCCCGACCGCGCCCGGAGCCGATCCGCCCCTGCTGGCGGTCTCCTGGCCGCATGCCTCCGACACCGACCGCGCCATCGCCCACATCACCCGCGCACTCGCGGGACTCGCCCTCGCGCGCTGGCCATCCTGGTATCGCGAAGACGCCCCTTTCCCAAGTGCAACGACCCCCGATGAGGACGCGCGCGCAATCGAACGGCTCGGCGCGATCATCCCCGATCTCAACCCCGTCTGGGTCCGGCGCGCCATCCGACATTGCCGGAGCGGAGAACGGCCGGTCGTCGTCGGCCTGCCGCACGCCGTACAGGTACGGCAGCTTATGCGGGCGCTCGGCGAACCCGATCTCGTGCTCATGCTCGCGCTCGACGATCCAGACACCCCGCCGGCCAGCCTGTTGTGCTTCGCACGCGTGGCCGCATGGTTCGCCGGCGAATCGGGCGCGCGCGTCGCCGCCTTTGTGCCCGCGGCCTGCCGAGAAGACGCCGCACTCGACGCCATCACCTACGGCGCGGTGTACCTGGACGGCGCCGCGGATCCGCATTCACGCAACCAATCGCCGCGCACAAGTACAATCGCGCCAGGAACCCCTCCCCCCGAAAAAGGAGCGGCCCGGGAACCTGCGAGCCTGGCCCCACGCGCCGCGCGATCCCGGAGGCGGCGCCACGACGAGCCCCTGCGCCTCGTGCGCCCGCCGATCATCGGTCGCCCCCATCCCGCCAGCCCGGGCGAGCAGTTGCTGGCGCAATTCATCGCGCGGGACGACGAATTGAGGCCGCTCTTCACCTTCAACCAGCCGGTCGAAGCCGCCCATGGCGAGACCTTCGTGGTGGACCTCCTCTGGGCAGCCGGACGCCTCACGGTTGAGGTGGACGGCTATACGTGGCATAGTGGTCCCCATGCGTTCTCCGCCGACCGCTACCGGGACTACCGGCTGCTGTGTGGCGGCTACCGCACGCTGCGCCTGCCCCACGACGAGGTGCTGGACGATCCGGCGCTGCAACTGGAGAAAATACGCGACGCCGTTCGCGCGATAGTGAAGGAGAGAGTGTAACCATGGGCGATGGGATTTCCCAGGTATTGGTTTCCTTGATTTGGAACTTGCTCTTCACCGGCGACGAGCCGATGGTATCGAAGGCAAAGCCAAAAATGGATAAGAAGAAGCTGATACCGCTACTCGACGCAGGGCTGGTTGTCCTGGAGAGACGGGGCCGAGCGAGTCACATCGTCCTGACCGAACGCGCCTGGCAATGGGCCGAAGACAATCTTGACGCGGAGTTCAGCCCACGCGCCAACGCGACTCCCGCGCTGAAAGGTTTGCTCCAACGCCTGAAACACTACCTGAAGACCACCGGCACGCCCCTCGCCGAAGTACTGGTCGCCGTCGAACCCGAAGCCCCCGCATCCCCCGCCGATATACCCGCATCAGCCCCAGCGGAACCGCAACCCCGCCCCACCATCGACGACGCCATCCGAGAGGCCTACCTCGCCCTCTCCGGCGGGCGGTGGGACACCCGCGTCCGCCTGGCGGACCTGCGCGATCGCCTGGCCGCGTACCCGCGCGCCGATCTGGATAACGCCCTGTTGCGGATGCAAACGGCGGGCCGCCTCGTGCTCTACCGGCTGGATGACCCGCAGGATACCTTCGACGCGGACCGCGCCGCGGCCCTCTATCTCGGCAGCGACCCGCGGCACCTCGTCTACATGAAAGGCTGATACCATGGGGGAACTCGACGCGCTCCGTATGGCAGACTTCAACTGGGTTGTGCACCGGGAAGTCGTCTGGGTCGACAATGTACCCGACGTGCCCGGACTGCACGGGGACGTCTCCGACGCCATCATTGCAGCCGCGCGATCCATGGACGGCCCGAGGCCCGCGCTCGGACGCATGCTGCTCGGTCCGGCGGGCATCGGCAAGACACACCTCCTCGCCATCCTCCGGCAGCGCGCAACCGCGGAATCGATGAATTTCGTGATGGCGGACTTGACCGACGTTCGCGATTTCTTCGAAACAATCCTCCTCAGCTTCGTGCTTTCCTTCCAGCAGCCCATCGCCGGTGGCCATACGCAACTGAACGCCATCCTGCGGAGCGTGATCGCGCGACTCAGCACCACGGTGGACGCGGATGACTATGTCCGGCTGCTCGGCAAGCAGCCGGTCGACGCCTTCAAAACGCCGATCAAGGACATTCTCAAGAACCTCCAGCGAAAAGACCCCACCGGAACCGCGCGCCACAGCGATGTGGTGCGTGCGGCGGTGCTCCTCCACGCCCGGGACTACGAGGTAAACAGCATCGGCTCCACGTGGCTTCAGGGCCTCGAAATCGACGACGAAGCCCGGCGCCAGTTCGGCTTTGCCGCCCCCCGCCAGAAACCCTCCGACATCGTGCTGGGGCTCGCCTGGCTGGCCTCGTTTCGCGGCCCGACCATCATCGCAATCGACCAGCTCGACCCCATCGTCGCCTACAACCGGCAGGCCGCCCGCGCCGAACGCACGCGCGAAGACGATGAATCCGCCGAACTCGCCAAGAAAATCCTCAATGACCTCTGCAACGGGCTCGGAAGCCTCTACGCCACAACCGTACGAGCACTCCCCGTGGTCACCTGCCTCGAAGGCAGCCTGGAAACACTCAAAGAATACGGCCTCCAGAGCAACATGGACCGCTTCGAACCCGAGGAGTCGCTGGCCCCCCTCACGGATCGCGAAACCGCCGAAGCCCTCGTGCGCGGACGCCTCGATCCCGCATTCGCCGCCGCCGGCTTCGCGCCCCCCTACCCCACCTGGCCCTTCGCCCCCGGATTCTTCGAAGGCGCGGTAGGCCGCGCCCCGCGCGAACTCCTCAAACGCTGCGACGCGCATTGCCGCCAGTGCCTCCAACGCGGCGCCGTCACCGAACTCGATTCCTACAACGGGGAGGCCGCCGCCGCCGCGCCCGCCGTCACAACCGCCGCCGCCAGTTCCCTCGACGCCCGTTTCGAGGACTTGCGCAGCCAGGCCAAAACGCGCAAACTCATGGATGAGCGCTGGGAGGACGATCAGCTCGCCGGACTCATGATGACCGCCGCAATATGCCTCGTGAAGGAGTCCCCCGCCGACGACGCCTTCGATGTCGTGGTCGACAGCGATTTCCCGGGAAGGCACAGCTTCATGCCGCTGCACGCCCGCATCCGCAAGATCGAACTGGCCACCGGCGCGGAGCGCCACTATTGCATCCGCGCGCTGGAAAAAATGCACCCGAACGCCTACATCGCCCGGCTCCGCGCCGCCATGACCAGCGCGGGCATCGACCGTAAACTGGACTTCCGACACCTCGTCATTTTTCGCGCAAATCCCGCGCCGCACGGCGAAAAGACCGACCAGCTCACCCGGGACTTCCTCGCCCGCGGCGGCGTGATGGTCGCGCCGAAACCCGCCGAGATCGCAACCCTCTGGGCGCTGCAACAGCTGGCTGCGGAAGGCCCCGACGGCTTCGACGCCTGGCTCGCCGCCCGGCAGCCCGTCCACCAGCTCCCCATGATGCAGCACGCGCGCCTCGTGAAGTCGGCGGCGCCCGAGGCCTCCGAGACGCCCCGACCCGCACCACCGGCGGCACAGTCCCCGGAACAGCAGGCCCTGCCGCTCACCGAGGAGCCAGCGCCGCCCGCCGATCCCGAAATACCGGCGGATACAACGGCCCCCATTGCCGCCCCCCATCCGGAGCCCGTGCTCGACACGCCGCCCCCGGCCCCGCAGCAAGCCGCGACGGCGCCCGTTCCCGCAGGCGCATCCGCCGACGCCGATCTCCCGGTCGGGAGCCGCGTAATCGGTGGCGAGCCCCGGGGCGATGCCGTTACGCTCCCGCTGCGCGAACTGCGCAAGCACATCGCGATCTTCGCCGGGGCCGGATCGGGAAAGACCGTCCTCGTCAAGCGAATTGTCGAAGAGGCCGCGCTCCTGGGCGTCCCGGCCATCGTCATCGACACCGCGAACGACCTGGCCCAATTCGGCGATCCGTGGCCAGCACCGCCCGACGCCTGGGGAAGCGAGGACGTCGAGAAGGCCCAACGCTTTTTCGATGTCACGGAAACCGTGCTATGGACCCCCGGCCTCGAACGCGGCAACCCGCTCCGCCTGGAACCCCTCCCCGATCTCGCCGCTATGGCGAACGATCCGGATGAGCTGGAGGACGCCATCGCCATGGCGCGAGAAGCCCTCCAGGGGATCGTCGCGCCCACCAGCAGCGAAACCGCCCGAAACCGCCTCGGCATCCTCACCGCCGCCCTCCGCTTCTTCGCCGAGCACGGCGGCGGCGGCTCGCTGGAGGATTTCGTCGCCCTACTGGACGATCTGCCCGACGGTGCCGATGGAGGCATCGGCGACGCGCGAAAGCACGCCGGAAAAATGGCCGACGCCCTCCGCAGCGCCATGCAGCTCGACCCCCTCCTGAGCAGCAGCGGCGAATCGCTCGATCCCGTCGCCCTGCTGGGCCTGAACGGCGGCCGAGCCCGAACGCGCATCTCCGTGATCAATTTCACCGGCCTCCCCGCCCTCGATCAGCAACAACAGTTCCTCAACCGCCTCTTCATGGCGCTCTTCTCCTGGATCAAGAAGCATCCCGCCACCGGGGAGGCGCCCCTGCGCGGACTGCTCGTGCTCGACGAGGCCCGGGATTTCATTCCCGCCGTCTCCAGATCGGCCTGCCGCGACAGCTTCATGCGGCTGGCCGCACAGGCCCGAAAATACGGCCTCGGCCTCGTGATCGCTACACAGGCCCCCAAGGAAATCCACAATGGGGTCGTCTCGAACTGCTCGACCAGCTTCTACGGCAAAGGCAGCTCCCCGGCGGTCATCAACGCCATCCGCGAACTCCTCCAGAGCAAAGGCGGACACGGCAACGATGTCGCGCGCCTCGCCCAGGGCCGCTTCTACCTCCACAACGCCGACGTAACCCGAACGCCCATAAAAATCGGCGCCAGCCTCTGCCTCTCCTGGCACCGCGAACCGCTCGATCCCGAGGCCATCGCCGAACGCGCGCAGGCCAGCCGCGCCTGACCGCCAGTGCGCATGGACCCGCGCAATAACGGCGCGGATCCCCCGGATCGCCCCGCGCCCGGTCGCCGCGTCACCCTTCGTTGACTTGCCACCTGCCGCTATTTATACTGGTGCGGACTCAGCCGACCGTTCAGCCCATTCCGGAGACCGGTTATGTTGGATGCACATGTACTTGTCCTGAACAAGTCGTGGATCGCCATCAACGTGGCGACCGCGCGACGTGCCCTGGCGCTGTTGTACCAGGGCCACGCCCGCGTTGTGCATCCGCGGGACTATTCCCTCTACTCCTTCGAGGCCTGGTGCACGCATTCGCGCAGGGAATACATGAAATACCCCGACGCGAACGTCGTGCATACCCCGAAGCAGCCAGTCGTCCTCCCGGAAGTCATCCTACTGACCGTCTTTAACGGCTTCATCCGCCACGAAATCCGCTTCTCCCGCACCAACATCTTCACGCGCGATCAGCACCAGTGCCAGTACTGCGGCGCCCAGCCGGAAAAAAGCGATCTGACCCTCGATCACGTCATCCCCCGCTCCCGCGGCGGTATCGACTCGTGGGAAAACCTCGTCCTCGCCTGCGCGCGCTGCAACGTGAAAAAGAGCAACCGCACGCCAGAGGAGGCCAACATGCGCCTGCTCAAACAGCCCGCCGCGCCGCGCTGGCTACCGCGCTTCGGCATCTCCGTGCGCAAGCAAGAGCTGCACAGCTGGCAGCGTTTCGTCGACACCTCCTGCTGGGTGACCGACGTCGCGCGCTGATCGCCGCCTTGGCGCGCCCGCGCGCGCCACGCTATACTTGGGGCGCGAGAACGCCTCCCCATGCCCCCTGCGATACCCACACAGCCGTCCCAGACTGATCTCTTTGCCGAGGTCGTCCTCCCGATCCCGCTGGACCGCACCTTCTGCTACGCGGTGCCCCCGTCCCTGCGTGATCGGGTCGCCCCCGGCATGCGCGCCGTCGTGCCCGTGCTGAACCGCATCGACACCGGCTTCATCGTGGCGATCAGCCCCACGCCCGCCGTGGAAAAGGTCAAGAGTATCATCGACCTCCCGGACGAGACCCCCGTCTTCTCCCGGGAAATGCTCGCCCTGTGCCGATGGATCGCCGATTACTATTGCTGTTCCTGGGGCGAAGCCCTCCAATGCGCTGTCCCGCGCGGACTCAAAATCGGCACGCGCATGCGCTACCGGCTCGTCCCCGAAATGCTCGACGCCGGACGCTTCACCGATCGCCAGCGCGCCGTGATCGCCGCACTCTACAAGCGCGGCCCCCTCACCGAGGGACAGCTCGCGGGCGACGCCGGACGCCAGGCGCTCAGCAACACCCTCAACGCCCTCATCCGCCGCGGCGTCGTGGTCGCCGAGCCGGTCCTGCAGGACGCCGGCGTCTCCATCCGCACCGAGTGGTACGCGGAACTGAATACCGCCGCCCTGCTCGACAACGACGCCCTGGCCCAGCTCCAGCGGCGCGCGCCGAAACAGGCCGCGATCTACCTCGACCTCCTCCACACGGGCGGCGCCCTGGCCGTTTCCGCGCTGAGCGAAAAACACCAGACCACGCTGGCGACCGCCCGTTCCCTGGCGCAAAAGGGCCTCGTGCGGCTCGCCGAACGCGAGCTCTTCCGCCGCCCCGACACCGGCGCGCCCGGGCACGCGGCGGAAAAGTTCCCGCTGAACGAGGAACAGCAGGCCGCCTACGAAGCGATCGCCGCCTCGCTCGAAGCCCGCACCTTCCAAACCTACCTCCTCCGCGGCATCACCGGCTCCGGAAAAACCGAAGTCTATCTCCAGGCCATCGAGCGCACGCTGGAGCTCGGGCGGGACGCCATCGTGCTCGTGCCCGAAATCTCCCTCACCCCACAGACCGTCGGGCGATTCGTCGCCCGCTTCAAGCAGGACATCGCCGTGCTCCACAGCGGCCTGAGCCTCGGCGAACGCTACGACGAGTGGCGGCGCGCGCAGCGCGGCGAAGTCCGCATCGTGGTCGGCGCGCGCTCCGCCGTGTTCGCGCCCCTGCCCAACCTGGGCATGATCATCGTGGACGAGGAGCACGACAGCTCCTACAAGCAGGGCGAGTCGCCCCGCTACCACGCGCGCGACGTCGCCATCATGCGCGCCCACAACAACCACGCCGTGTGCGTCCTCGGTTCCGCCACCCCCGCGATCGAGTCCTATCACAACGCGGAGATCGGCAAATCCATCCGCCTCGACCTCACAAAACGCGCCACGAACGCGGCCCTGCCGTCGGTCAAGGTGCTCGACATGCGGATCGAAGCCAAAGAAAACGCCGGCCAGGTCATGCTCTCGCGCACGCTGGAGGACGCCGTAAACGCGCGCGTCGATGCGCGGGAACAGGTCATCCTCCTGCTGAACCGGCGGGGCTTCGCCCCCTTCGTCCTCTGCCCCCAGTGCGGATGGGTGGCCGAGTGCGCGGACTGCAACGTCAGCATGACCTACCACAGCGCCGGGGCCCTGCTCCGCTGCCACTACTGCAACGCGACCCGGCCCAAGCCCGAAATCTGCGACAAGTGTTACTTCAACCCGCTGATCTACCTTGGCGCGGGCACGCAGAAAGTCGAGGATTACCTCATGCACGCCTTTCCAAAGGCCCGGGTCGCGCGCATGGACGCCGATACGACCTCCGGTAAGGGCGGGCACGCCAAAATTCTGGGGCGCTTTGCGAGTGGCGAGATCGATATCCTCATCGGAACCCAGATGCTCGCGAAAGGCCACGATTTCCCCGGCGTCACCCTCGTCGGCGTCATCAACGCGGACACCGGACTCTGCATGCCCGACTTCCGCGCCGCCGAGCAGGCCTTCCAGCTGCTCACCCAGGTCGCGGGGCGCGCCGGGCGCGGCGATCAGCCGGGCGAGGTGATCATACAAAGTTTCCGCCCCAACCACTACGCCGTTCGCGCCGCGGCGGATCACGACTACCACGCCTTCTTCGCGCAGGAAATCGCCCACCGGGAGGGCGCGCAATACCCGCCATTCCGCCGCCTCGTGAACTTCGCCGTCGAAAGCGAAGACCAGGAGCTGGCCGAGCGCGGCATGTTCGCCCTGGGGCGCATCGTCCGCGAACTCATCCGCTCCGGCGGCTTCCAGGGCATGGAAGTCATGGGCCCCGCCCCGGCCGCCGTGAAAAAAGTTAAGAAACACTACCGCTGGCATCTGGGCGTGCTGTCCCGCAGCGCGAAAAAACTCAACGCGCTCACCCGCCACAGCCGCGATCAGTTCCTCGAACAGCACAAGGGCCGCAAGGTGCTGCTCAAGGTCGACCTCGATCCCTACGGCATCTTCTGAAGCCGGCGGGGCGCGGCCCCGGCATGCGGGGCCGCGCCAGTCGCATGTTCCGCCAAAGCCTACAGCATGCTCTTGAAGAGCATCTCAAAATCGTCGCGGCTGACTTCCCGCACGTTGCAGCCGTGGCACACATCGTTGATCGCGATGGCGACAAGCTGCGGCACGTGCTCGGGCTTCACCCCGGCCTCGCTCAACCGAAGCGGCAGACCAATGCGCTGGTTCAGCTCCTCAAGCCAGCGGTCAAAACTCAGGTCCGTGCCCGCCGCCGCCTGGAGGCGCGCCATCCGGTCCGGCAGCGCTTCCGCGTTAAAGCGCATGCACGCGGGCAGCATGATCGCGATCGCCAGGCCGTGGTGCAGGTCGCACACCGCCGAGAGCGCGTGCGCGCACGAATGCGTCACCCCGAGACCCTTCTGGAACGCCGTCGCGCCCATCGACGACGCCATTAGCATATTCCCGCGCGCCACGATGTTCTCCGGCGCCCGGACCGCCGTCTCCAGATTCTCCATGACCAGCCGCACGCCCTCCAGCGCAATACCGTCCGCCATCGGGTGGTATCCCTTCGCAAGGAAGGCCTCCACGTTGTGCGAAAGCGCGTCCACCCCCGTCGCCGCCGTAACCCCCGCCGGCAGGCCCACCGTCAGCTCCGGATCCGCCACGACCAGCGGCGGGAGCATCCGCGGATCGAAGATGATCCGCTTGATGTGCTGCTCGTCCGAAATCACGCTGCTCCGGCCCACTTCGCTACCCGTTCCCGCGGTCGTCGGAACGGCGATGTTGAACGGAATGTCCTGGTCCACCGGCGGCATGTTCGGGTTTCCGTCCTCGTAATCGAACACATCGCCCGGGTGGTTAATCATCAGTGCGATGACCTTGCCCACGTCCAGCGCCGCCCCGCCGCCCAGCAGAATGAAAGAATCCGCGTCGTGCGCCCGGTACGCGTCCACGCCGCCGGTAACCTGCGGCTTGTCCGGATTCCCGTGGATATCGCTGTACACCGCGGGCGTCAGGCCGGCGTCCTTCAAAATGCCAGCGATCTCCGCCAGGAAAGGCAGGTTCGCAATGCCGCGATCCGTCACAATGAGTGGGCGCCGCTTGCCCCGGGCCTTAAGCAACTCGCCCAACTGGGCGCGCGTGCCCGGACCAAAGATCATGCGCGTGGGGTAATTGTAGGAAGCGTTCTGCATGGGGTGTTCCTTGGTGCTTTATGCCGTTGTGTCTGTTGTCCCTGCCGTCCCTGCTGTCCCTGCCGTCCCTGTCGTCCCTCCTCCTCACCCGTAGAAATGCTCTATCCAGTTCTTGAACTCCAGCTCCCGAACGCCATCATCCAGGATATCGTCGTCGATGCCCAGCTGCCAGCGCAGATCCTTCCGGTGCGGCGCCGCAACCAGCTGATCAAGCCGGGTGACATAATCCTTCATCGTCGTCCCGTGGTTGTCCCCGAAAAAGCCCAGCCGCGTCAGCTTCTCCTCCCGCGCCTCAATCAGACGCGCCACCTCGTTCAAGTCGTATTCCGGGTGGTACTGAATGGCCCACATCTCACCATTCTTATACGTGAACGCCGCCGCCTGCACATCGCTCCAGCCATTGCCCGCCAGGTGCACCCCCGCCGCCGGCAGCGCCTTCACCTCGTCGTCGTGGCTCATGAAGTGCGAATACACGCGCGGCTTCCCCGCAAACATCGGGTGCTTCACGCCTTCCTCCGTCAGCAGGATCTTCTGGCCCACACCCATCTCGCGCCCCTTGTCGCACGGCCCCACCGAACCGCCGCAAACCACCGTCGCCACCTGGATCGCCCAGCAGCTCCCGAACTGCGGCAGGCCCGCCTCGAAAGCACGCTCGCAAAGCTCCAGGTGCCGCTTCACCTCCGGCACATCGTGGTACACCGTCAGGTTGCAGCCCGGCCACAAAATGCCGTCAAACGCCTTCAGTTCGTCGACCGTGTAGCCATCGCGCGATTCCTCGTCGCTGCTCAGCCACACCTCGTATTCCGCGCCCGGCATGTACTTCACCAGCAGGTCGCGGTAAAGCTCCCACGCCAGCCGCATCCGCACTTCGGCGAACTTCGCCCGGCTTTCCTGGTTGTATCCATCGGGGATGAGAAATCGCTTTGGACTGGACATTCGCTGTTCCTGTAATCGCTTTCGTGGTAGGTGATTGGGTGCGGCCAACGCCGCGTCAACGGTCCCCGACCCTTAAACTATCCGTCCAACCCCTTCAGGATGGCCGGCAATTCGTCGTAATTCCCGCAAACCGCATCCGGCGCGTGCCCATCGAGCGGGCGATCCTTAACGGCCGTCAACAGCACGCCACGCGCGCCGACAGCATGTGGGCCGCCGATATCGTTGTGCGGGCGATCGCCAATGTGCACGATTTCCCGCACATCGATCGAAAACGCCTCCGCAACCGACTCAAACACGCGCGGGTGCGGCTTGGAATTCCCCAGCTCGTCCGAAAACACAAAGTGATCGAAGCACCCCAGCATCCCCGCGCCCTCCAGCAGCTTCCGGAGATTCTTGCCCGGACTGAAAATCGTATCGGAGATGATCGCCAGCGGATACTTTCCGTGCAGCGCCCGCAAAGCCTCCAGCGCACCCGGCGCCGGATCCGGACGGAACTCCAGCTCCATGTCCTCGTGCAGCCGGACCAGCGCCGCGAATTCCTCCGCCGGCAAGCTGCGCTTCAGCCCGTCCAGAAGAATCTCCAGCCGCTCCGCAACCGACATCGTCACGTGAAGATCGTGCCAGACCTTTCGGTACGCCGCGTCGGCCACGTCATACGCGAGATCCACCGCCGACCGCTCAATGGCGCCGTGGCGGCTCAGGTACGCGTGCATCAGCGCGCGCCGCTCCACCGGCTTCGGCGGGCGGCCCGCCGCGGCGCGCTTCGGTTCGTCCGAATCATCCGCAAAAAGGCAGTCCCACAGATCGAAGGTAACCGCGCCGATTGGTCTCTTGCTCATACTACAGGGGTCTCATGGGGGTTACGAATCCGGGCCACCCGGTGCGCGCATGCGGCGGTGGCGCCGTCATCAAGGGGTACCCGGGAACGGGGGCGCCGCCGGGCGCGCGAAGCGGGCGGCGGCGCGCCGGGGAAGTGCGCTTCCCACCGCAAAATCCTAGCACAGCCCCCACAAACATGGCAACGGAACACACACAAATGCGCCCAGGCGCGCCGGCCCATAGTCCAGCCCATCCATTCGCCCCACCCAATTCACTCTGTCCACGCGCCTGCCCGCCGAAGGACGGCCGACCCCATCCACCCCATCCACCCCATCCACTCTGTCCACCCCGTCCACTCTGTCCACCCCGTCCACCCCGTCCACTCTGTCCACCCCGTCCACTCTGTCCACCCCGTCCATCCCGTCCATCCCGTCCATCCCGTCCATCCCGTCCACCCCGTCCACGGGCCTGCCCGCCGAAGGCGGGTCCACCCCGTCCACTCTGTCCACCCCGTCCACCCCGTCCACCCCGTCCACCCCGTCCACTCCGTCCACTCCGTCCACTCCGTCCACTCCGTCCACGCGCCTGCCCGCCGAAGGCGGGTCCACCCCGCCGCCAGGCGCACAAGCGCGCCCCAAACTACCCCGCAAGCGAAACCTCCCGGCGGCCCAGACCACCCGCCTCCCGGACCAGCACGGTCACCTCGCGGAGCCCATGGGCAAGCAGGTAGTCGCGCGATTCGGGGATACCCGCCCCCACTTCGCTCACCCGGTGGGCGTCGTCGCCGAAACAGCACGCCACACCGAGGTCCCGCGCGATTTCCACGATCCAGGGCGCGGGGTACGGCCCCCCAATCCCCTTGCGAAGCGCCGCGGTGTTGATGTCGAGAATCGCCTCCTGCTCCTTCATCAGCGCGAGCACCCCCCGGACCCGCTCCCGGACGCGGGGCGTGGCGAATGCGGGATCGTCGCCGCCGTGCCGGCGCACGAGATCCAGATGGCCCACGACCTCGGGGCGCAGCCCGGCAATCATCTCGGCGACGATGTCGTAGTAGCGGAGGGCGAAGCGCTCGCGTCCGCCGCAGGCTTCCACAGCGTGATCAAACCGTGCGCGGGTGTAGTCGATGATGACGCCGTCCACCCAGTGCACCGAGCCGACCAGGTAGTCGAGCTGGTGGGTTTCGCGAAGGTCCCGCATGACCTGGACGTAGCGCCCTTCTGGAACCACTTCCGCCTCGAATCCCGCCAGCAGCGTGATGCGGCCGGCCCAGGCGTCGCGCAGGCGCCGCGCCTCGCGGGCGTAGTCCGCGAAGAGGCGCGCCAGGTGGGCCGTGTCCCAGCCCAGGGATTTTTCCTCGTCATACACGTGCTCCGGCTCGACCCGCGGCGCGTGCTCGGTCAGGCCATAAACCGGCATCCCGAGGGCGTGAGCGCGTTCGACAAGCGCCTCCAGGGTGTCCTCGGCATGGTCGCAGTAGGTGCCGGAATGGCCGCCGTGCAGGGATACAAACCAGGGCGCATTCGTGGGTCGGGATGGCATGGGATGGGGTACCGGACTGTTTCAGGCGATGGAATCCGTTCGCCGCCGCGCGGCGAATACTACGCGCCATTTAAGCGAATCTCCCGCCGGAAACGCAACGGCGATGTAATCCGGCGCCTTGCATCCCGGTAATCGCTCTGATTAAATGCCCCATCCCATCGTTTTCCAAGGCCCATCCGGAAAGGAATCGCCATGTCCGCCCACCCCAATGCCACCGCCCGTTTCGATCTCACCGGCAAGACGGCCTGGGTTCCCGGCGGCGCGGGGCTGCTTGGCGCTCGGGTGAGCCGTGCGCTGGCGGAGCACGGCGCCCACGTGATCATCGCCGATATCCGTGCCGAGGCGGCGGAAGCGGCCGCGTCAGCCCTCGCGCGCGATGGCCTCTCGGCGGAGGGGTGCGCGCTGGACATCGGCGACGAGGCGGGGGTGACGGCGGCGGTCGACGCGATCATGGCGGCCCGCGGGCGGCTGGATATCCTCGTGAACCTGACCTATTTCTACACCAAGGCGCGCCTCGAGACCATGACGGCGGCCCAGTGGGAGGCGGGGATGCGCGTGTCGCTGACGGGGGCCTTCCTGGCCACGCGCGAGGCGGGCCGCGCCATGCAGGCCGGGGGCGGCGGCAGCATCGTGCACTTCAGCAGCATGTATGGGCTCGTGAGCCCCGATCCGCGCATGTATCCGCCAAGCCAGACGCCCAACCCGGTGGACTATGGCGTGGCCAAGGCGGGCCTGCTCCAGCTGGTGCGCTACCAGGCGGTATTCCTGGCCCCGCACGGCGTCCGGGTCAACGCGGTGGTCCCGGGCCCCTTCCCCAACCCGGATACGCAGGGCGCGGATCCCGATTTCATGGCCCTCCTCAAGGCCAAATGCCCCACCGGTCGCGTGGGCCATCCGGAGGAGATCGCCGGGGCGGTGGTTTTTCTGTGTTCGGACGCGGCCAGCTATGTAACAGGCACGAAAATCGTGGTGGATGGCGGCTGGACCGCCTGGTAGCCGCCCGGGTATGCATGCGCGCGGCACGGGTAACGGTTTTTGCGCCAAATCCCGCCCAAACCGTATAATGAGCGGCTTTAACCAAGGTGAGTTGAATGATTCGTGCTGGCATAGTTGGCGTAACGGGATACGGCGGGCGGGAGCTCTTCCGGCTGCTCCATCCCCATCCGGAAGTGGATGTGGTCGCGGCGGTTTCCTCGAGTGCGGCTGGGCAGCGGCTGGACGCGGTGCTCCCGCAGTTCCGCGCCCTGACCAACCTGGAATTGACCGCGTTTGACCCCGATGCCCTGGCCGCCGCCTGCGACGTGGTCTTCGTCGGCGTGCCCGGCGCGGAATCCATGGCCATGGTGCGCGCGTTGCGCGGCGCGGGCGTCCGCGTGATCGACATCGGCCCCGACTTCCGGCTGAAGGACACCGCGAAGTTCAAGCAATACTACAAGCACGATCACGGCGCCCCGGAATTGCTCCCGGAAGCCGTCTACGGCTATGTGCCCATGAGCCGCGACGCGCTGCCCGGGGCCTCCCTGGTGGCCGTCCCCGGTTGCTACCCGATCAGCATCCTCACCCCGCTCCGGCCGCTCCTCGGCGCGCCCATTGACCCGAGGTCCATCGTGATCAACGCGGTTTCCGGCGTGAGCGGCGCGGGACGATCACCGTCGGAAGCCTTCCATTTCCCGGAGATGAATGAGAACCTGAAGGCCTACAAGGTCGGCGTGCACCAGCACATCCCGGAGATCGAGCAGGCGCTGGATCACACGTGGACCGTGCAATATACGCCCCACGTGGTCTCCATCACGCGCGGGATTCACACGACCATCGTCCTCCGCCCCGAAAGGGATTTCGACCCGGCGCCATATTACGCCTGCTACGACCGCGAGCCCTTTGTCCGCGTTCTTGGCGAGGGCGTGCTTCCCGAAGTGAAATACGTCAAGGGCTCCAATTTCATCGATTTCGGCTGGGTGCGCGACGCGCGCACCGGCAACCTCCTGCTCCTTTCCGCCATCGACAACCTCGTCGGCGGCACGGCCGGCATGGCGGTGCAGTGCATGAACCTGATGTTTGGCGTGGAAGAAACGACCGGCCTCCGGGCGGGAGGGCTCGCCCCATGAAGATTATCGGAGGCGGGGTGTGCGCCCCGCAGGGCTTCCAGGCCTCGGGATTCAACGCCGATATCAAGGGCAAGGGCTCGGACAAGCTCGACTGCGCCTTGGTGGCCAGCCAGGCCCCCGCGGTTATGGCCGGCGCCTTTACCACCAACCTGCTGAAGGCGCCGCCGCTCCAGTGGACTGAGGGCGTCTGCATTCGCGGGGCCGGGCGGGCGGTGCTCATCAACAGCGGCAACGCGAACGCGTGCACCGGCGCGCAGGGCGTCGCCGATGCGCAGCGCACCGCCGAGCAGGTCTGCCTCGGCCTCGAAATTCCGATCACCGAGGTGGCCGTGCTGAGCACGGGCGTCATCGGCGTGCCGCTGCCCATGGATCGCATCGTCCGCGGCGTGAACGGCTGCGTCCAGGCCCTCTCGGAGGCCGGCCACGAAAACGCCGCGCGCGCCATCATGACCACGGACACCGTGCCCAAGGAAATGGCGGTGGAGATCCCGCTCTCGGGCGGCCCGGTGCGGCTTGGAGCCATGGCGAAGGGTTCCGGCATGATCGCGCCCAACATGGCCACCATGATCGCCGTCATCACCACCGACGCCCGAATCGAACCCGACGACCTGCGGGCGCTCCTCCGCGCCTGCGTCGATCGTTCCTTCAACTGCATGTGCGTGGACAACGACATGAGCACGTCGGACGCCGCCCTCTGCATCGCCAACGGGGCCGCCATGGCGGAGCCACTCCGGCCGGGCACGCCCGACTTTGAGGCCTTCGGCGAGGCCTTGGAGCAGCTCTGCGTGGCGCTCGCCAAGGCGCTCGTCCGGGACGGTGAAGGGGCCACCAAATTCATCGAGATCCAGGTGGCCGGCGCGGAAGACGACAACGACGCAAAGACCGTGGCGCGCAGCATCGCGCATTCCCAGCTCTGCAAGACCGCCTTCTTTGGCGAGGACGCGAACTGGGGGCGGATCGCGTGCGCCGCGGGCTATTCCGGCGCGGATTTCTCGCCCGAACACCTCCGGATCTCTATCGGCGACGTCGCCGTCGTGCACGATGGCCTGCCCACGCTGTTTGACGAAGCGGCGGCCAAGGCGGTCATGAGCAAGCCCGAGATCACCGTCTCCGTATCGCTCGGGGACGGCCCCGGCGCGGCGACCTTCTGGACCTCCGACCTGAGCCACGACTACGTGTCCATTAACGCGGACTACCGCACCTGAGCGGCGGCGCGCCGGCGAAAACCGGGTAATACCCTGAAGACGAGACCATGCAGGAACTGATAGAAAAAGCGGCGGTGCTGATCGAGGCGCTGCCCTACATCCGCGATTTCAACGGCAAGACCGTCGTGATCAAGTACGGCGGCGCCGCCATGCTCGACCCGGAATTGCGCCGGAGCACCGCCGAAGACATCGTGCTGATGAAGTACGTCGGGATGAATCCCGTCATCGTCCACGGCGGCGGCCCCGCAATCAATCAGATGCTCAAACGCGTGGGCATCGAGTCGCGCTTCAATACCCACGGCCTCCGCATCACGGACGACGAAACCATTTCCGTCGTGGAAATGGTCCTGTGCGGCTCCGTGAACAAGGACATCGTCAGCCTCCTGAACACCGCCGGCGGCGGGGCCGTCGGCCTTTCCGGCAAGGACGGCAACCTGCTCTACGCCCAGAAGAAAATGATGCCCGACGGCGGCGACATCGGCCACGTCGGCGAGATCATCCAGGTGAACACCAAGGTCATCGACACGCTCGTGGCCGCCGGCATGGTCCCGGTTATCGCCCCGCTGGCGACCGACGCGCGCGGCGGCGTGTGGAACGTAAACGCCGATACCGCGGCTGGCGAGGTGGCCGGCGCCCTCCGCGCCGAGAAACTCGTCTTCATGACCGACACCCCCGGCCTGCTCCGGGATGTCAAGAACCCCGATTCCCTTATTCACCAGCTGCGGCGGGACGAGATCCCCGAGCTGCGCGCCTCCGGCATCATCGCCGGCGGCATGATTCCGAAAGTCGAGGCCTGCGTCGGCGCGTTGACCGCGGGCGTCCGCAAGACGCATATTATAGACGGGCGCGTTTCCCACAGCCTGCTCCTGGAAATCTTCACCCGCCAGGGGCTCGGCACGCTCGTAAGCCATTAACGATTCTTCCGGCGGCCGCCAATTCGCGCGGCGCCCGAATTGCTCTTTACACCGGGCCGGCAAGCCCCCACAACACAGGAGATGCGGAGTTGTCCGAATCAGCGACCGTACCATTTGAATTGATCTCGCAGGGCGGCATTCTGATGTGGCCCATTATGTTCTGCTCCTGCGTGGCCCTGGCGATCATTATCGACCGCTTCCGATTCCTGCGGCGCGCCACCATCGATACCCGCGAGTTCATGGACACCATGCGCCAGGTCCTCCGCCAGAACCGCATCCAGGAAGCCATCCAGATCTGCGACGACACGGACGCGCCGGTCGCGCGCATCATGAAGGCCGGCATTCTCAAGAAGAGCCGCCCCAAGGAGGAGATCCGCGAAGCCATCGAAGACGCCGGTAACCTGGAGCTTCCCCACCTGGAGCGCCACCTCTCCGCCCTGGCCACATGCGCGAACATCGCGCCGCTCCTCGGCCTGCTCGGCACCGTCTCCGGCATGATCAAGGCCTTCGCCCAAATTCAGAACAAGCGCGGCCAGGTGAATCCCGCCGACCTCGCCGAGGGCATCGGCAACGCGCTCGTCACCACGGCGGCCGGCCTCGCCGTCGCCATCCCCATCCTCGTGGTCTACAATTGGCTCGTCACCCGCGTCGACAATATGGTCGTAGAAATGGAAATCAGCTCCGCGGAGCTCGTGGAACTGCTGACCCGCCACCAGGGCGAACGCGAGATTTAACGTATGAAGTTCAAACGGAACAACAAGCGGCGCATCGTGGCCAACGTGGAAATGACGCCCCTGATCGACGTCGTGTTCCAGTTGCTGATCTTCTTCATGCTCTCTTCCACCTTCGTCGTGCAGACCTCAATCCCCATCGAAATCCCGAAGGCCCCCGGCGCGAACAAGCTCGAAGTAAAGGACGTCGATATCTTTCTGCGACCCGGGGTTGGCGGCCCCGATAACGGGGGTGAGATCATTGTAAGGGGTGGTGATTTGCAGGAGGACATTCAGATTTCTGAGTGGGCCGAACTCTCGGAGTTTCTTTCTGTCATTGCCGAACGAAAGCCCGATGCCTTGGTCCTGATATACGCAGACGATCAAACTCCATCCGGTCGCCTCGTCAGGGTGTTCGGTATTGCCAACAGTGTTGGGATTGAAAAGTATGGAGTCGCCGCCGAATCGCCGGGCGACGTGTAGGGCGCATGGCGGAGCCGAAACCCAGGTGGTACGCACACTTTCGCCGGCGGGCGGACCGCCGCAGTTTCTACCTCGCCCTCGGAGCCTCCACCGCGCTGCACCTCTCCATGGTGACCGTCTTCAGCATCGTCATTCACTTCCCCCGCAACGATATCCAATTCCGAGATTTCGCCATTATTCCGGTGACGGTGTATGACGCGCCGGAATCGCCGGGGAAACCCACCGAAGGCGCGCCCGGCTCGGCGCCTGAGCAACTCGCGCTTCGGGGCGACGGCGGGGCGCCCGCCATCGACCTGCCAACCCTGGAGTTCGCCGAACTCGAGCGGCTACGCGTCCGCCAGGAAAGCCTTCAGGCATGGTCCCGCTTCGACGATCTCTTCGAGCCGCGCGATGTCGACAGCTGGGCGCGATTCAGCCGGAGTCTCTCCGGCCTCTCACGCACCCTCTCGGATTTGCGGCGGCCCGGTGAAACCGGCAACATCGGGCGGGACACGCTCGCCATCGGCGCGCGCCAGGAGCGGATCCCGACCCACCGGCCCGCCGAGGGCTTCGAGGCCCACATCCTATGGGCCGGTGAACCCGCCGATCGGGACCTCCTCTTTGCCCCGCCCGTCGAGGCCCTGTGGTCCGTCGACCCGGCCACCCTGGTGCGACCGATTGAGGTGGTCCTGCAGGTAAACGCCCTGGGCAAAGTCGTCAACGTATTCAGCCCCAACGTGGACAACCGGGATCTCATCGACGAAGTCCAGCTCACCGTGTTGCAGTACCGCTTCGAACCGCTCGCCCTCGAGGAAGGCGCAATGCAGACCGCAACGCTCCGGATCCAGCGCGCGCGGGAGGAGGCGCGGGAATGATTGAAATCTCCCTGCCCGCCGCCCTGATCATCTACAGCGCGGCCATCGTCGCGGGAGCCCTGGCGATCTGGGTGTACACCGAAATCACCACCCGCCGCGCCTACCTCGTGCTCGAAAAGCAGTACCTGTGGCGATGCTCCTACTGCTCCTACGTCTATCTCGACCAGGACGCCATCCGCCACTCCACGTGCCCGCAGTGCGGGGCCATCAACGCGCTGGAGGACAAGGGCGCGCGCTACATTCCCGCGCCCAGAGCGCTCGCGGCCCAGGAGGAGCATCGGGAAGGGCGGGAAAGCCGGCGCAATCCATCGCGCGGAAAGCGGCCCGGAGCCCGGCGCAGGGGCCCGCGCAAGCGAAGCCGGTAGCGGGTCACTTGTGAAACGCGCGACGCCTACCGGAACCAGGCGAGCAACCGCTGGAGAAAACTCCCGCCCGCCACGGTAATCTCGCGCGCGCCGGGTTGCAGCGGGCTGTGCGGCGGATTGCCCGTCACACGGATCGTCACCGCGGTCACGTTGTCGGTCCCCCCGTTTTCCAGGGCCAATTCGACCACGTTACGCGTGCCCTGCTTGAGGTCGCTATCGGAAAGGCACGACGCGATTTCACGGTTGGGAACCATGTTTGAAAGGCCATCGGAACAGATCAGCAGGGTATCCCCCAGGCGGAGCCGAACCGCAAAAAGATCAACCTCCACGTCGGGCTTGATCCCCACCGCGCGGGTGATCAGGTTCTTGAAGGAACTGTTCTCCGCTTCCTCCTCGCTGATGACCCCGTTGCGAACCTGCTCCGCAACCAGCGAGTGGTCGTCCGTGATCTGGTGGATGCCCGCCCCGTCCCGGAGCAGATAGACCCGGCTGTCCCCCACCTGGGCAATGTACGCCCAGCACCCGAACACCAATACCGCCGAAACCGTCGTCCCCATGCCGGCGTAGTCCGGGTTTACCTCCGCCTCCTCAAAAACGTGCTGGTTCGCTTCCTCAAGCGCGTCCCGCAGCGCTTCGGGGATGGCCGCCTCGGGTCCAGTGTAGTACGCGTGGTGCATCGCGCGAAGCGACATCCGGCTTGCGTACTCCCCCGCGCTCGCCCCCCCCATCCCGTCCGCCACTGAGAAAAAAAGGCCCCGCGCGTCTGACAGGGCTGTGTCCTTCGGCGCGCAGATAAGGCACGAGTCCTCGTTCTTCTGGCGCTTCAGGCCCACATCCGTCAGCATCTGGGCCTGAAGATAGCCGCCGAACCACGACGCCTCGAAATTCTTTCCGTCCGCCGGGCCGGCCACCGCGCCTGGGATTAAGTCGTTCAACGGGCGGCTACCTCCGGGATTGCCGGGTGGTGGCGAAATGCGCGGCGGGTGCGAACACTGCGCCGGCCCGCTCTCGTACAACCGGTCTAACTTCGGTGCCCATGGCAGCCTCCGTGGTCTGCGTTGCGCGTCGTCCCGCAGCATCGCATAACTGCCGATATTAAAGCAAAAAAGGTGGGGCCGGGCAACCGCCAGGTTGCCCGGCCCGCGTGGTGTGATCCGTATCAGTTCTTGCCGCGGCCGGCCACGCCCGCCGTCGACTTGATGCGCTGTGCTTCGGGCACGTTCGGGCGAAGCGAACGCGACGCCGCGCCGGCGCGCCACATCTCGCTGTTGCGCAGTTCGGTCAGTTCCTGGTCCAGCTTTTCCTTGTAGTCCTTGCCGCCCGTCGCGCGAAGAACCCGCTTGCACTCCTCGCCGTTCTTCACGCGCTTGTAGAGTTCCTTGAACACCGGCAGCGTCGCCTTCTTGAACTTCGGGGCCCAGTCCAGCGCGCCGCGCTGCGCCGTCGCCGAGCAGTTCGCGAACATCCAGTCCATGCCGTTCTCGTCCACCAGGCGGATCAGGCTCTGGGTGAGCTCTTCGACCGTCTCGTTGAAGGCTTCCGCCGGGCTGTGGCCGTTCTTTCGGAGCACTTCATACTGCGCCTCCATCACGCCCGCCAGCGCGCCCATCAGGATGCCGCGCTCGCCCGTGAGGTCGCTGTAGACTTCGCTCTCGAAGGTCGTCGGGAACAGGTAGCCCGAGCCCAGCGCGATCCCGAGCGCCAGGCAGCGCTCCGTCGCGCGCCCGGTCGCGTCCTGGAAGACCGCGTAGCTGGAATTAATCCCCACGCCCGCCAGGTAGTTGCGGCGCACCGAGGTGCCCGAACCCTTCGGGGCCACCATGATCACGTCCACGTCCGCCGGCGGGATGACCTTGGTATGCTCTTTGTACGTGATCGAGAAGCCGTGGGAGAAGTACAGGGCGTCGCCCGTCTTCAGGTGCTTCTTCAGCGTGGGCCAGTAGGCTTTCTGCGCCGCGTCCGACACCAGGTACTGGATAACCGTTGCGCGCTCCAGCGCCTCTTCGGTCGTGAAAAGATTCTCGCCCTTCTTCCAGCCGTCTTTCTGCGCGCGCTTCCAGCTCTCCTTCGATCCCTCGCGCAGGCCCACAATCACATTGAAGCCGTTGTCGCGCATGTTGAGGGCCTGGGCCGGTCCCTGGACGCCGTAGCCGATTACCGCGATGGTCTCGCCCTTCAGGACCTTCTTGGCCTTGGCCATCGTAAACTCTTTGCGCGTTACGACGTCTTCCTTCACCCCGCCAAAATCGATTAACATGTCATACCTCCAGATTGTGAGAGAACCGGGCCCGCCCCGGAACGTTGGGGATTGCAGCGAGCGGCTGGCGCCGGGCCGTGTGATGGCGCGGGCCGGGTCCACGCTGCACGCGCCCGCAACAGTATCCACTTCAATGCGCACAACCCGCATATTGTAGTGCGTAACCGTCTTGGAATCAAGACGTTGGCCCGTGCGCCCACCGAAAAGACGATTTCCCCCGGAAAAGCGGCGCCCACAACACGCCCCCTCTACCCCCTCTGTCCACGGGCCTGCCCGCCGAAGGCGGGTCCGCTCTGTCCACTCTGTCCACGGGCCTGCCCGCCGAAGGCGGGTCCGCTCTGTCCACTCTGTCCACGGGCCTGCCCGCCGAAGGCGGGTCCACTCCGTCCACTCCGTCCACTCCGTCCACTCTGTCCACGGGCCTGCCCGCCGAAGGCGGGTCCACTCCGTCCACGCCGCCCCAACCCAATTCAGCCCCCCGCGTTTCGCGCCTTCGGCTGAAGCACCAGGTACGCCGGCATCCCGATCACATCGTAGTACTCCATGATCTCTTTGGTCGGCGAAGTCTTCGGCTGTTCCGCCTGGTACTTGATCTTCACGAACGACTCCAACTTCTCCACCACCGCCGGATCCTTCAGCGTCGTGTCGTCCATCACCAGGCAGTTCTTGCACCACGTCGCCCAGAAATCGAGAAACACCGGCTTGCCGCTTTCCAGCGCTTCGGCCAGCCCGCCTTCGAGGCTCGTATGCCACCCTTCCTTCACTTCACCCGCAACCGGCGCCTGCACGCGCATGAGCGTCCACGCCTGGTAGCCGTAATAGATGGCGAACGCGATGATAAAGACCCCGAACGCCTGCTTGACCCGCACCATCCACATGCCCGGTTTCGGCAGTACGGAAAGCCCCGCGCCCACAAAGGGCCACGGAAGCGCCATGCCCACCCCCAGCAGAAACGGGAGCGCGAGCGCCAGTGTATTCCCCTGGCTGTAGCTGTCCTGCGCGAAGAGGATCGTGGAGATAACCACCGGCGCCACACACGCCCCCGCAAGCAGCGCGGAGACGCATCCCATGAAAATGGCTATCGCGAAGCTGCCGTTCTCGTTCTTACGCACGCCGAGTTTCGCCTGGAACTTGGTGAAGTCGATCTGGATCACATCGAACATCGCCAGGCCGAGAACCACAAACAGCGCGGCGATCAGCCCGTTGAACCAGGGGTTGGCGTTAATCGTCCCGAAGGCGGTCGCGAAGCTCAGCATGACCGCCAGCCCGAGCAGGCCGTACACCAGCGCGATGCCCGCCCCATAGGCCCCGCCAAGCGCGAAACCGCGGCTGCGCGATCCCGCACGCGCGCCCGCGCCGATGATCGCCACGTTCACCGGTATCAACGGCAACACGCACGGCGTCAGGTTCAGCGCCAGCCCGCCCGCCACAATCAGAAAAAGGATCAGGCCCCAGCTCTTGCCCGCGAAGCCGCCCTGCGCCCCGGGCGCGGCCTCACCCGCCAGGCCCGCGTCGAGAAACGCCAGGAAAGGCCCGACGCCCTCGTAGCCGGCCACCGCAACCACCTCAAATTGATCCGAAAGCGCCTTCCAGTCGCCCGACGCCGCAACCGGCCCGGGAGCCGCCGCATCCGAACCGCCCTCGGTGTCCAAAGCCGGGGCCGCCGATTCGCTCCCCGCCTCGGACCACGTGATCGACGCGATGACGTCCGCATGCTGCGGCGCGCCGCCCGGACCCACCGTAACCGGCAGCGCCAGTTCCAGCGTGTCGGGCGGGAAGCACATCTTGTCGTCGCAGGCCTGGTAGCGGAACGTGCCCTTCAACGTGTACTCGCCCGGCGCCACATCCGCGCCGACCTCAATCACAAGCCCGATATTGAAGGCATGCTCATATACCGCCAGCTCTTCGCCCTCCAGGTTAAACAGCACGTGCTCCGGGTAGACGACCTGCTGCGCGGAGAACCCGTTCTCGGCGGCGATCTCCACCACGGTCGGAATGTAGAACGACTCCAGCGGCGTGTGGGAATTGACGTGGAAGCCCTCGTTCAGGGTGAACTGGATCGCGGCCCGGAACGTGGACCCCGGCGCGGCCTCGGTCGTTTCGGGCGCGAAGCTGTACTTGACCTCGGGCCCCTGGGCCGCGACCGGCGAAACCGCCAGCAGGGCGGCAATAGCGATAAGAACATGAAAGAGGCGGAACGCGTGTACCATGGGGGGTTACACTCCTATCGGGAAAGGCGCGGCAAGGCGCCTGTGCGGGTGACAAAGCGAAGATCGGGAAGGGCCGCTTCCAACCGGCGGCCCCCCTGTCGAAGCTTGCGATATATTCGCCCCCCGCCGGGGAACATGTCAAACGGCCCCCGCCCCGTCTGCTATGATGCCCCTTCGCCGCGGATGGCGCGAGGAGATCCCCCATGTCCCAACTTACCCGCAGACACGCCCTGAAATCACTATCGCTCGCCGCAATCGCCGCAGCCCTGCCCGCCCGGGGCGCCGAGTCGGCCTTTCCGCGCGTCGATCCGGCGGACGAGGGAGTCGATCCCGAGAAGATCGCGGCCCTCCTGGCCTTTATCGACGCCGAAATCGCGGCGGGATCCATGCCGGGCGCCATACTGGTCGCGGCGCGCCACGGCGGGATCTTCGCCGAACATTATGCCGGTACGTACCGGGACGCCAATGGCGCGGACAACCCGGTCTCGGCCGCGGCGGCGCACCCGCTGTTCTCCTTTTCCAAGGGCATCGCCGGCACGGTCGCGGCCCTGGTGAAGCAGGACGGCCTGATCGATTTCGACGCGCCCGTGTCCCGGTACATTCCCGAGTACACCGGCGGCGGGAAGGACGGGACGACGGTGCGGCATCTGCTGACCCACGCGGCGGGCATCCCCGGCGAGAGCCACGGCCCGGTGGAGACGGAGGAACAGTGGAACGCCTACCTGGCCCAACTCTGCGTGGCGGAGGCCATCTGGAAGCCCGGCGAACGCACCGGCTACCACGGCCTTTCCGGCATGTTCCTTGTCGCCGAGATCATCCGGCGCGTTTCGGATCGCCGACCCTGGGAGACGATCTGCCGGGAGCGCCTCTTCGATCCCATCGGCGCGCGCTTCACCTTCGCGCCCGACCCGGACCGCGGCCCGGTGGCCGTGGCGCCCGGCTACTTTGAGTCCATCGCGCCCGGCAAAAACGGGATCGGCGCGCATCCCGCCGGCGGCGTGTTCGGGACGCCCGAGGACATGCTGCGCCTCCTGCAAATGATCGTGCAGGGCGGGACCTGGAACGGCCGCGTGCTGCTCCAGCCGGAAACGTGCGGGGAACTGCTTACTGTGCAGTACGCCGATCAGATTGCAGAGGCCGTCGCCGCCGGCCAGGCGCCCGCCCACGAACCGTGGGGCATCGGATGGCTCGTTCGCGGAACAGCCCCCCGCTGCGACGGCGGACCCTGGTTCGGCTTCGGCGACGGAACGTCCCCGACCCTCTTCGGGCACGCGGGCGTCGACACGGTGTTCGGCGTCGGCGATCCGGCCCGGGATCTCGCGTTCGTGTTCCTTATGACCGCCAAGCTGAAGGACGCGGCGGAATCGACACGTATCCGGCGCGAGGTGAGCAACCGGCTGCAGGCGGCGCTCATCGCGTAGCCGCTCAGCCTTCCGCGAGCCAGCGCGCGGCGTCCCGCGCCCAATACGTGAGGATGAGCTTGGCGCCCGCGCGCTTGATCGCCAGCAACGACTCCATCGCGGCCTTCTTCTCGTCGATCCAGCCGTTCGCTCCGGCCGCCTTGATCATCGCGTATTCGCCGGAGACGTTGTACGCCGCAATCGGGAGGTCGAAATTGTCGGCGGCCCAGCGGATCACGTCCAGGTAGGGCAGCGCGGGCTTTACCATCACGATGTCCGCGCCCTCGTCGATGTCCAGTTCGATCTCGCGCATCGCCTCGTTCAGGTTCGCCGGGTCCATCTGGTACGACCGCCGATCGCCGAAGCTGGGCGGCGATTCCGCGGCGTCCCGGAACGGCCCGTAGAAGGCCGAGGCGAATTTGGCGCTGTAGGCCATCACGGGGATGTCGTTAAAGCCTTCGTCGTCCAACGCCATCCGAATTTCGCCGACGCGCCCGTCCATCATGTCGGACGGCGCGACCATGTCCGCGCCGGCCTCGGCGTGGGCCAGGGCCTCGCGCACGAGCAGCTCCAGGGTCTGGTCGTTGTCCACGTCGGGCTTGCCGTCGCGATTCTCCTGGATAGCCCCGCAGTGGCCGTGATCGGTGTACTCGCACATGCAGACATCCGTAATGACGCACAGCTCGGGACACGCCTTCTTCACCGCCTCTACCGCGCGGCACACGATGGCGTCGCTCGCGTAGGCCTGGGATCCCAGCGCATCCTTCAGCTTGGGAATGCCAAAGAGAATAATCGCGGGAATTCCCAGATCACGGATTGCCTTCGCCTCCTCCACGAGGGTATCGACCGAAAGCTGGTGCTGACCGGGCATGGAGGCGATCGGGTTGCGCACGCCGCTTCCGGGGCGGACGAAGAGCGGCAGAATCAAGTCGGAAACGCTAAGCTCGGTCTCGCGAACCATCCGGCGGAAGGTCTCGTTGCGGCGGAGCCGGCGCATGCGGGTCATCGGGAACATGGTTGTCTCCTGGCGGGGCTTCTCAGTGGGCGCTCGCCGCCGTTGCATCGATCAGGGCATGGATAAGCCCGGGGATTTCATGGCGCTCCGGCTCCACCGAAACGGGCATGCCGCATTCTTCGGCGGCGGCGGTGGTCATCGGCCCTATGGAGGCAAAGCGGGCATGCGCGGACAGCGCCGCGACCCGATCCGGCCCCAGGGCCTTCGAGAAATTGCGCGCGGTCGACGAGCTGGTGAACACGACCCAGTCCGGGCGCGCTTCCAACAGCGTGTCGGCGGCCCCGGCGGGTATTTCGGGCATCAGCGTTTCGTAGACCACCACTTCGGCCACTTCCGCGCCGGCCTCGCGCAGGGCGTCCGGCAGCATGGGCCGCGCCAGGTTGCCGCGCGGCATCAGGAAACGCTTGCCCGCCAGGCCGTTCTCCAGGCGCTTGAGGCCCTCCAGAATGGACTCGGCGATGTACTGCTCGGGTGTGAGCGTGATGGGAACCTGGTGCGCCCGAAGTGCGGCGGCGGTCGCCGGGCCAATCGCGCAGAAGGCGGCGGCGCGGAATTCGGCCAGGCGCCGGCCTTCGCGTTCGAGCGCGGCCACGAAATGCTCCACGGCGTTCGCGCTCGTGAAAATGATCCAGTCCCAGGCGCCCTCGCCCTCAATCGGCGCTTCCGGAACACACCCGCGGATTTCGATCGTCGGAAAGTCAATCACCCGCGCGCCGAGCGCCGTCAGTTCGTCCGAAAGCACACTCGCCTGGTTCGACGCGCGCGTTACCGCGATGGACATCCCCGCCAGGGGCTGGCGCGGTTTCCACGCGTCGAGCGCGACCTGCTTGACGAAGGCCGAGGCTCCCGCTTCAATCAGAGCCCCCGCGACCGCGCGGCCCAGGCCCTCGGGATCGCCCACCGGCCCGGATTGCGCCGCGCGCACCACCTGGCTGCCGTCGGGGCTGCACGCGCAAGCCTGAAGGTGAAGCATCTTGTCCCGCACCGTGGCCAGGGCCCCCAGGGGAACCTGGCAACCGCCGCCGATGGCCGCGAGCAATGCCCGCTCCGCCGTGGCCGCCGCCGCCGTCTCCGGATGGTGGATGCGCTCGAGCAAGGCCCGCAACGGTGCATCGTCCTCACGAATTTCGATGCCCAGCGCGCCCTGGCCCACGGCCGAAAGCATGTGTTCGGGCGGGATCGTCGCTGTGATGTGCTCGGACAGCCCGAGGCGATTGAGCCCCGCCGCGGCCAGAATGATCGCGTCCAGCCCCTCGTCATGGAGCTTCTTCAGGCGCGTGGGCACGTTCCCGCGCAAATCCACGAGATCCAGGTCGGGGCGCAGCGCCTTGAGCTGGACCTGGCGGCGCGTGCTCGATGTGCCTACTTTCGCGCCCCGGGGCAAGTCCAGCAGGGCGCACCCGCTCGCGCTGATGAAGGCGTCGGCGGGGTCCTCGCGTTCGGTGATTGCCGCGAGCATGAGGCCGCCGGGCAATTCGGTCGGCAGGTCCTTCAGGCTGTGCACGGCCAGATCGATCGACTTGTCGAGCAGCGCGACTTCGAGTTCCTTGGTGAAAATGCCCTTGCCGCCCACCTGGGACAGGGGAACATCGGTGATGCGGTCCCCCTTCGTCGAGATGATTTCGACGGCCACCTCCACCTCCGGCTCGGCCGCGCGCAACAGCGCGGCGACGTGGTGGGCCTGATTCAGAGCAAGATCGCTGCCGCGCGATCCAATTACGACGCGGGTCATCCCGTGCGTTCCTCCAATCCGAACAAGCGCTTGACCAGGTGCAGGACGCGGTGCGGGTCTTCGTGCACCACCTCCTGCTTTATCTGCGTCATCGGGCGCTGCAATATGTTGTTTACAATCCGTTTTGTCAGGTACTCGATCTCATCCCGCTCCTGATCGGTCAGGTCCGGCAGGCTCCCCAGCGTCTTGGCCAGTTCCCGCTCGCGGATCGCGTGCAGCTCCTGCGTCATTGATTTAATCGTCGGCTCGGCGTACAGGCTCTGGCGCCAGTCGATGAAGCGGTCCACCTGCCGCTCGACCATCTCCAGGCACTTGGAAAGCTCCGCGCGCCGGGATTCGAGGTTCTGCGCCGCCACCGACTCCAGATCATCCATATCGTAGCAGTAGACGTTGTCCAACGTGGTGACCGCGCGGTCCACGTCCCGCGGCACGGCAATATCGATCACGAACATCGGCGCGTTGTTGCGCAGCTTCAGCGCGTGCTCGAAATCCTTCACGCCGAGGACCGGCGTCTCGGCGGACGTGGAGGTAATCACGATATCGGCCCGGTGCAGGTGCGCGTCCAGGTGGGAGAGCGCGATGGGCTCCCCGCGGTAGTTCTCCGCCAAGCTCTCCGCCGTGGCCAGCGTCCGGTTGGCGACCAGTACCCTGCCGACGCCCTTTTCCACCAGGCACTTCAACGCAAGCTGGCCCATCTCCCCTGAACCGATCACCATGACGCTCTTGCTCGTGAGATCCCCGAAGATCGACGCCGCCAGCTCCACCGCAACCGACGACACCGAGACCTTTCCCACATTGATATTGGTCTTGGTGCGAATTTCCTTCGCGACCTTGAACGCCCGCTGAAAAAGCGCGTGCAGGATCTTGTCGGTCGCCCCTTCGGACTGCGACGCCAGATACGCGTCGTGCACCTGCGCCAGGATCTGGTCCTCGCCCACCACGAGGCTGTCGAGGCTCGACGTGACCTTGAAAAGGTGCGCGACGGCAGCCCGGTTGTGGTGCTCGTAGAGGTGCGGGGCGAATTCCGAAACCGGAACGCCGCGCGACTCGGCGATGAATTCGCGTATTCTCGCGTGGATCCTTTCCGGCGGCGCATCTCCCCGGGCGTAGACTTCGACGCGGTTACAGGTGTTGAGAATTACCGCCCCGCCCTCGGCCAGATCCTGTTTCAACCGCCGGAGCGCCTCCGGAACCTGCTCCTCGGGAAAGGCCAGACGCTCGCGCAATTCCACCGGGCAGGTATGGTGGCTGAGTCCGGTGAGTGCGATCGTCATCCCGCCGCTCCATAGAAATTGTAGTTCAGGACGCCGGCCAGGGCGAGAACAAGATACAGCGCAATCAGGGTCGCGGTACCATAACACACAATATGCGCCAGCTTCGGCCCGCGCAAACGGCCCGCCGAACGCGCGTGGTACGCAAACGCGTAAAACAACAGCATCGCCAGCGCCATGCCCACCTTCGGCGAAAACCACCACGTCGGGCTCAGCGTGTCGCCCTCGTACCAGACCCAGAAGCCCCCCGCTATCAGCGTAAACACATACGTCGGATAGCCAATGCGAATAAGCTGGAAAAGGTTCTTGTCAAGCAGCTCCAGGGAAGGCAACTTCTGAAACAGTCCCGTCGTCTTGCGGTGCTTCAACAGCTGGGCCTGCCGCGCATACGCCACGCTGTTCACCCCCGCAAGCGCCAGCAGCGCATACGCCAGGAACACCAGGCCCACATGCACAATCAGGAGCATCGAACTCAGCGGGCGCGGAGCCTCGCCCAGCGCCGGTAAGCCCGTCGCCAGATTCAGCCCGCTGATCACCCCCAGCAGCGGAAGATGAAAACACAGCAGCCCCCGCTGCATCGGGTCTACCCCCATCTGGATCACGAGAATCCCCAGCGCCAGCACCGTCATCAGCGATATCGAATCCGTGGCCGTCGTCAGCGGCACCAGCCCCCACTGGACCGACCGCAAGGCAAGCATCAGCGCCAGCGACACAAACGCGCCGCACGCCAGCCAGTACGCCGCCGTCAGCAGGCGCTGGTTCGCGTTCTCCCGCAGGTAAACAAGCGCCACGCCCGCGCTGCCGAGGGCCAGCAGGTTCCCGATCGTAAAGCAGATGTAGACGACGCTGCTCATGGTTTTCCCAAGTGTAAGCAAGGTTCCCCGACGCGGAAATACACGCCGGATCGGCGCAAGTGCGGAACAGGATCCAAGCGCGGGCCACGCCCCGGATCATCCCCGTAGTTTACGCTATTTCCACCGCCATTTGCCATGGCCCCAACGCCCCAGGGGGACTGGCAACCGCGACAAATACAACCCCAGCCGCGAAAGCGCCCAATACAACCCAAAATTCGCGGGTGCCTGTACCCGCCACCAAGGGGACTGGCTCCCGCGACACACGCCACCCCAGCCGCGAAAGCGCCCAATACAACCCAAAATTCGCGGGTGCCTGTACCCGCCACCACCCCACCCCGTCCACTCTGTCCACTCTGTCCACTCCGTCCACTCCGTCCACTCTGTCCACTCCGTCCACTCTGTCCACCCAGTCCACTCCGTCCACCCCGTCCCTCAAAAAGGCGCCTGCCTCCACCCCGGCTTGAGCAGGCCGCGGTAGCGATCAAACAGCGAAGTCCCTTGAGCCGCCAGCGGAGCCAGCGCCGAGGATTCTCCCAGCGCGCTCACAAACGCCGCACCCAGTTCCGCCAGGCGCGCCGGGTCCTCAGTCGCCAATGATTCGCCAATAATCCGCAACCCCTCCAGCATCGCGGGAAAATATTCGAGGTCCGCCCGGGCCGCCGGCGGCAGCCCCGGCCAGATCCGCTCAATGGCCGCACCCATCGCGTTGCCGAGCTCCACGGTGGGGCCACCGTCCGTGTAGCGTTCGAGATCTTCAATGATCCCCGCCATCCCTTCGATCGCCTCCGGACGGCCGCACTGCCAGCCGGCCCAGCGGCGGACCGCGTCGCCCGGCGGCATCTCGGGGTCCCAGAGAAAGGCCCCCAGGAACCACGTGGCCGGCAGGCGGGTCCACGCCTCCAGGCGGTGGCCGAAGGCGCCGTCAAGCCCGGCGGCGTGGGCCGCGCGGACAAGTTCCGGCGTCCAGCGCAGGCTGGGAATGAGAAAGGCGTAACCGCTTTCCGGGTTCGTGCCAAACAGAAAACTGGATGCGCGAAACCCGAGCGCCTTCTCGCGAATGGGGAAGGAAAACTGCGGGTGATCGCCGCCCACCGCGGCAATCGAACTGAAATGGCCCGGGAAATCCGCCTTGATTCGCGCGCCGATTTCGTCGCGGTATTCCAGCTTTTTTATGTCCTCCCACACCCACACCGGCCACAGGTTAAACTCCAGTTTCGCCTCGGGGTTGTACTCCCGGAAGAGCGCGCCGAAGGCCTGGAGCTGGCGGGCGATGGATCCCGGCTGATCGGCGGCGCAGCCGTTCTTCTCGCACCAGCAGCCGCCCGGGTCGTAAAACCAGATCTGGATCGCGTCCGCCTCGCGGAACCATTCCATCTCGCTCCGCGCGTTGGCCAGCATGAGATCCCAGGCGCCCGGCGCATTGGCGCAGACGGCCGGAAAACCGTGGTCTACGTAAGTGATTTCCGCGTGGATGTCCGGGTTCGCGTCCCACAGGTCGCGTGGGAAGAACGTCGGGCAGAACATGTACGCCACCTCCAGCCCCCGGCTTCGGGCATAGGGGATCATCGCCCGAACGTTTTCGTGCAGCGTCTTGTTCAGCGGCTTCTCCGACAGCTTCGAGGCCGGATTCATGCTGTAGGCGTCAACCCAGATATAAAAATAGAGCCGGTTCAGCCGCGCCAGGGCGAGCTGGTCAATATAATCGCGCCACCGCGCCACGTTCCATTCATGGGGCGTGATCCCCGGTATGTTGTACCCGATATTGATGTACTCGCCGCGTTCTTCAATCGCCGGGTATTCAAAAAGCTCTGTCGGCCCGTCGCCATCCCATTCCGGAAAGTCGAGATAGACCGCGCCATTCGCGCGAACGCGGAGGCGCGTCTCCAGTTCGGACACGGCGTACGCCACACCCCGCTCCGTCAGCCCACCCGCCAGAATCACGTCGCGCTCGCCCTCGCGCACCCGCGCGATGGCGTAGGCCTGTTCGCGCTGGAAGGGCTTGAGGTCCCGCGTTAGCGCCGCGCGCTTCTCCGGCGTGAAATGCCGCGCCAGGCGCTCGTCCGCGTCCAGACGCCCCACCAGAATCCGCAACGGGGCATCCGTGCCGGCCTCTTCCGACCAGTGCCGCAGCCGCCCAACAAAGTGATCCACGGCGTGCGCCGCCGGGCCCTCCTCGAACGCCGCCGGTTCCATGCGGTGCGCCGCCAGGCCGCCTTGCTCCGGAAGCTCCAACGCGGCAACGGACGCGGAAACGGAAAGAAGTAGCAACATTCTGAACATGGCCGTCTGCCTTATCGTGCGCCGATCGCGCGTTCGCCCGGAACCGGGCCAAAACCTGACGCCATGGTAGCTGCCCATCGCCCCCGTCCGCCACCAGCGCCACGAGACGCGCTCATGTGCCTTGAGCGACAACTAACCCAACCGGTAACCATCCCCGGATTTGCAGCCTTCGCGAAGCTTCGTTACACTGGTGAACCGGCCCCACGACAAATCGGCGCGGCGGGCGGACCTGCGTCGACATGGCCCATCCGCTTCGGCTGCGCGGGAGCGCGCTTCAATGGGCCTTCCGCCGCGCGCGGGCGACGTTGCATGGGACCGAATTGGGCCGCGCACCTTTCAGCTGACTAGGAAACTGATGATGAGAAACGTATCCCTGATAGTGGCAATGATCGCTGGCGCCCTTCTCTTTTCGGCCGCGTGTCTCAGCGTACCCGCGTCGGCCGCCGAGGGCAAGATCCGTGTACTTCTGGACACGGACGCCAACAACGAGTTGGACGACCAGCATGCGATCGCCTACCTGCTGTTCAACGGCGATGTGTTCGAGGTCGAGGGCATCACGGTGAACCGGACGTCCGGCGGGGGCGACGTGCATCAGCATTTCGCCGAGGCCGAGCGGGTCGTGAAGCTCTGCGGGCTGGATGGCAAGGTGAGCGTCTATCTCGGAGCGGAGAAGTCGTTTGAAGAAATCCGGGGTGCGTTGAATCAGCCCGATTTCGACGGCCATGAGGCGGTGGACCGGATTATCGAGCGCGCCCTGGCCGCCGACGACCGGCCGCTGGTGCTGTTGCCCATCGGCAAGCTCACGAACATCGCGCTCGCCCTCGAAAAGGAGCCCGCCATCGCCGCGAAGGTGCGCATCGTATGGCTCGGCTCCAACTACCCGAAGCCCGGCGAATACAACCAGAACAACGACGAGGGCGCCATGAACTACCTGCTCGACGCCGACGTCCCCTTCGAGATCGTCACGGTCCGTTACGGCGAGCCGTCGGGTACGGACGCCGTGCGGGCTACACTCCAGGAGGTCCGGGAGATCATGCCCGGCAAGGGGCCCCGGATCGACACGCCCATCACGGGGCGTCACGGCGGCGAGTTCGCGACCTTCGGCGACTACGCGCTCAACCTCTTCGAGAACATCCGGCTCCATGGGGATCCGCCCTCGCGGGCGCTCTTCGATATGGCGGCCGTCGCCATCGTCAAGAACCCCGGCTGGGCGGAGTCGCGGCGCATTCCCGCCCCCACACTCGCCGATCGCAAGTGGGTGGAGCGCCCCGGCAACGCGCGCGAGGTGGTCCTGTGGGAGAACTTCGACCGGAAGGCCATCATGGCCGACTTCTACGACCGGATGGAGAACTATGTCCTCGCGGTGAGCGCGGAGTAGGTATTCCCCGACAACTCGAAGCCCTGCCTCAACCCCTGACAGCGCGGCGCCGAGGCTTGCCCACGGGCGCAGCATGTGATTCTGGCCTTTACCAGAAACTCACAGGGAAATCCGCGTCAAGATCGGGACAACCACGCATTCTGAGCGCCCCATCACCGGGGAAGTCCCTGCGCTGGCCGAGCGCCGCCGCCGCGGCATCTGGAAAAGCCAAAGGCGAACACCAAGAATGCGTATGCCGCAACATTGCCGCGTTTCGCCGCTGGTTCCATGCCGGTTTCCATGGAACAACCATCTCCCCCGTTCGTACTGCTACTCTTCAAAGCCATGGGAATCGTAATCGATTTAATCTCGCCAGGCGCGATGCCCAAATCCAGCGATTCCACCTCATAGCCATCAACTACACACACGAGTTTGTACTCGCCCGCGGGAACCGACGGAAAAGTATACACGCCGTCAACGCCTCCCTTGAGGGGAGCAAATCCGCTGCCCAAGAGGGACATGGTGGCGTTCGACAAGGATTCCTGATCGGCGGCGGCCCAAACGGTACAAACAAGGGTGGCGGCCAGGATTGCGGACCCCTTGGCGAGAATTGGCTGCCAGTCGCAGTTTCCCTGAAACAGGGTACGAATTTCATCGAAGTCGTCGGTGCTCCAATCAATATTTTCGCACAGCAGGAGCTCTGGGGTGTCACTGACTATTCCCAGTGGCAGATCGACCGGATCGGGAATATCGCTGCGGTACAGAATGGTATTGAAGCCGCGTGCGGAATCGATGGACGTGCTCAGGCCCACACCAGGCTCCAGCACCGCGGTATTGAGCACATGAATACCCGCGTAACGCTGGTCGACGAACATTGAGCGGCGAATTATGGGTACGCCACCAACAATTTCCACGCCCGTCATTAGTCCGGTGAAATCGCAGTCTTCGATGATGGCATCCGCCGCATTGGGGCCGGAAGCGCGAATGCCCGTTGTCCCGCCCGCGCTGGAGGTGTCCGTAAAGTACACGTCGCGGACCGTGGTGGCCGTATTCGGTAGCGAGAGCAACACGACGCCGCCCGTCTCGGTCAGGAGTTCGAGACGGGCGAGGGTTGCATCGTTGGCGCCGGTCTGCCGCCCGACAATGGTGGGGCGCTGGCCCGGCCTGCCCGTGATGGTTACCCCGCGGCGGAGGATGAGGCTTTCGGTATAGCGCCCCTCCGCCAAGACGATGCGCGCCGCCGTTGCGCCAGAGCCGGTGATGAGCGACTGGGCAAAATCAATCGTCCGGAGCGGACGGCTCTCGTCCCCACCCGCCACACTATCAGATCCCGAAGGTGACACAAAATAGGTAGGCGCCGGGCTGTTGGGGTCGCGCGGATCGCTGTTAAGCAGAAACTCCTCCAGGTTGGTCAATGCGTCCCCATCGGCGTCCAGTCCGGATTCCGATCGGCCAGTGGGGTCAAACCCGTGAATGACTTCGAAACCATCCGGCATCCCGTCGTTGTCGGTATCCACCACGTTCGGATCCGTGCCCAATTCGATTTCCATGCAGTCGGTGAGGCCGTCGCCATCCGAATCCAGTGTCGCGTCTTCGCACTGCGCCCTGGCGTCGCCGTGCGAAAAAAGCAGCAACAGCAGTAGTAGTAGTAGGGAGAGGCAACCGGCGAGCCTGCGCCGGACACGCCTGATTCGCATCGAATTTCGCATCCGCTGCAGCGCCATCCGTATAGGATCAGTTGTTCGCTGCGCCGGAAGCATCGATCCACTCCAGAATAACATCGTAGTTGCTTCTATCCCCACCGAGATTGAATCCGGGCTGCATTCCGCCACCGTGGTTGCCGTCGGAATTGGACGCTTTTCTCAATATCAGGCTCATTGCGGGCGAGGCCGTGTTTACACGGGTGTTCGATGGTTCGGCGGTGCTGAATTCCGTAACGACCTCGTTGTACAAGACATTAGAATCGGCGCTGTCGAGGAAGAAGCCGCTGGGGGCCGCTACGCCGCCACTCTGGTGGCACGACACGCAGCGCGCGGGGTCCGTCAGAATGGGAAGCACGTCCATACTGAAGCTGGGCCCGCTGGATACCGTCACTGCGGTGACCGTTACCTCGTCGGAAGCACTCGAAATACTCCCTGAGGTCACAATCAGTTGGATGGTGTACGCGCCTGCCAGATCCGGCTGAAACGACGGCATGGCCGTGTCGGCGCCAGTCAATGCCGACGCGCTTCCGCTGGGAACGGAGACAAAGCTCCACGTATAGGAGTCAGCGAAGTTGCTCATAATTCCATTGAGCACCACGGTTTCACCGATTGCGGCCGTCCGATTGGTCCCAGCATTCGCCACTGGCCTGCCGGGCCCAGATGTGCCATGCCCCACGAAATTTGCGAGGAGGCCCGCGGCATACGGGAAGGAACTCAACCAAAATTGGTCATAGGTAGGTAGTGCGGCCGGCATGGTTCCGTCTTGGAAGACCAGTTGGCGGATCCGGTCCTTCGCGAGTTCGAACTCCGCGAACGTGTCAAAATCGAGCGAGGGCAACCGTTCGCTCTGCTGCACGTGGCAGAGCCGGCAAGAGCGCGCCACAACGGCCGAGTATAGCTCCGCGGCCTCCGGCGGCGCCGCAGGCGGCGACCACCCTTCCGGAACAAAACCGCCATCGAACGGAAAGGGGAGAGCCGGCCCGCCGTACCACCCTTCAATCAGCTCCTCGGCCGCCCGCTTATCGGGCGCATCCGTGGTGATTTGCAGCGACCAGTGGTTCAAGTTGCCGGTGTCGGCGCCCGCTTCGTCTTCCACGAATAGACGCCAAGCGCCATTCGGTTCGCTGCCGACGAACTTGCTGAGCGCCTCCTCGGGCATCCAAATGCCGGTAAATGGCGCGTCCGAGAAACTGAGCGTGGCGACGGACGCGGCCGCGGCGTCATCAAACACCGCCCCGCAGATGTTGTTGCCGCTGGAGCCGCGCCGCGCCATGATGTTGCAGACAATTCCGGACGGTGAAACGAGGTTTATCAGGAGATCGCCAACCCAGGTATGGTCAATGCCGTTGTTACCGTCGCCGACATCCGTCGAACAGAGCCCCGTACCCCCTATCACCAATTTCACATCGACTATCCCCCCGCTGAGGCCAGACACCACAAGATCCGCGGATACCGGTCCTCCCGGCGAATCGGGAATCGGAATGCTCGGCCCATTGTATGTAAAAATGTGTTTCTGCGGAATGGCGGCGTAGGAATCCAGGACGGCCTTGTTCATCGCATAGAACGCCCCCTCCTGCGATGCCCGGTTGAATTCCGGGTTGGTTTCCGAGTAGAGGAATGACTCCAGGTCAAACGGTATGAATCGCGTATTGATATTTCCGAAATCCGGATAGACGCCATTTACGAGTGCCCTGGGTTGCCCGCCGTGGCAAACCGTGCACATCCCGGGAACGTATTTGTCCCCCCGGCCATCCAAATCGATCTTGTTGAGCCGGTTTCCGTCCGAACCGTAGACATAGAAGCGGATATAGGGCTCGCCGCCTTCCGGCGCCGGCAGCATGTCCATGCAGACAGTGGCAATGGGCTCATCAGGATTCTGCCAGGTATCGTCCACCGTAGGATGGTTCAGGGTAGCAAAAGCGATCCGGTCCGCCGGCGTCCCGAAGACCGTCGGGCTGCCATTGGAACGCATATGCACCTGCCGGCCGAACCCGAGATCCGCCTCGTTAAAGTAATAGGCCGATGCCTCCATTCCGCCCGGCTCCCCAAAACCGTTGGCGGCGTACCAGTCCGAGAGCGTCGTCTTCTCGCCAAAGGGATCAATCGCCGCGTAATAGGCCTCTGCCGTGATATCATCTTCATGCACTGGCGTGTTCACCAGCGTAAGGAATGCGCCGGGATCCGGCGGGACAGAAATCGTCAGCGAAACATCGGAACCTTCGGCAATCATCATGCCCGCGCCTGGATCCTGATCGATAACCATGACCGCGGGAACGGTCACCTGGGGCTGCGCCAATACCTCACCCAATCGCAGCCCCGCGAGCGCCAGGCGAAACTGGGCAATCTCCAAAGTGATGGAGGACAAATCGGGTACGCTCACAATCGCCTCGAACGAACTTACCTCAAGCGCCACGGGTGTGTCTGGCGCAACGCTGCTACCCGCCGCCGGGTCCTGCGCGACCACTTGCCCGCCTGGTTCCGGGCTGAGCACTTCGGTCACTGTGCCGAGGCTCAGGCGCGCTGTCGCGATCAGCGCACCCGCCTGGGCCTGCGGAAGGCCCAGGAGATCGGGCACCGTGATAAGTTCGGCGCCCGCGCTCACCAAGATCATGACCGCGGTTCCACGCAGCGCCACGGATCCCGGCGATGGCGATTGGCCGATCACCCGTCCCACGGGTTGGGCGCTGAATACGTCTTCCGCCGCACCCAAAACCAACCCGGCCGTTTCGAGAGCAAGGCTCGCCTCCGCTTCCGAGCCGCCCGTGATATCCGGAACCTCGACCGTAGCCGCGCCTTCGCTAACCGTTAAATCTACCGCGGAATTGGCGGATACGATAGCACCGGCCGCGGGGCTCTGCGAAAGCACCTCACCCGCCGGATTGTTGCTCTCCACCCGGGCGACTGTTCCAACACGCAGCCCCGCACCAGCGATGGCCGCGCCCGCAGTCGCGGAATGCATCCCCGTCACAGCGGGCACAGCCACGAAAGCGAGCCCGCCGCTAATCTCGATATCCACCGCCGAACCGAGTAGTATCAGTGTGCCAGCGAGCGGGTGTTGCCCGATTACTTCCCCCACGGGACGGTCGCTGAAGACATTCGTTACCGCCCCCAATGCCAATCCCACGCCCTGAAGTACATCTACAGCGGAAGTCTCGGTGCTACCGGCAAGTTCAGGGACTACAGCGGCGCCGGCAGATTCGCTCACCGTAATGTCGACAGCCGAACCCCGCGGGACTATTTCGCCAGACGGCGGGATCTGAGAAAGCACTTCGCCCGGCGGCGCGGTGCTCTCGATTTCCGTAATCGCGCCCAAGCTGAGCCCCGCGCCGGCAATGCTGGCGCCGGCGTCGGGCGACCGAAGCCCCACAACATCGGGAACGGAGATCGGCTCCACCCCGGCGCTCACCTGGATCGAGACCGGAGATTCCAATGGAACAATGGCGCCCGCGGGTGGGCTCTGGGCGACCACCTCGCCGGGCGGCGCGTCGCTAAACACATCGGTAACGCCGCCCAGAACCAGGCCCGCTTCCGTTACCGCCGATTCCGAGGCAGCCCGCGTGCCACCCGTCACGTTGGGCACCACGGCGGACTGGCGCCCCTCACCGGCACTAATGCTGATATCGACCATTGCCCCAGGCATAACCGCCGCACCGGCGGAAGGGCTCTGGGAGAGCACTTGGCCCGCCGGCGCGCTATCCTCCTCCATGGTGATCGCGCCCAAAGTAAGCCCCGTACTGGCAATCATGGCGCCAGCTTCCGCCGCCTGCCGTCCGACGACATTGGGCACATTGACCTGCTGAATGCCCGAACTGACCACCAGGTTCACGGGGGTGCGCGGAGCCGCAGCCGCGCCGGGCGCCGGCGTCTGGTCAATGACTTCCCCGGCGGTCGCGGTGGATGACCGCTCGGTTACCCGCCCAAGCGTGAATTGGGCCTCGGCAATGGCGGTTTCCGCGGCGGCGCGTTGCAGGCCGATGAGATGCGGCACCGGCGCCGGAAGTCCCATGCTAATTACGAGATCGACAGGCGTACCTTCCGGCTCAACGGCGCCGGGCGCCGGAGACTGCCCAACCACTTCGCCCAGGGGCGCATCGCTGGACACCTCCGTGATGGAACCTATCGTAAAGCCGCTAGACTCCAGTTGCTCCTCCGCGTCCGCCCGCGTCAATCCCGAGAGATCGGGCACTCCCCCGCCGTCCACGAAACCATCCGGCGGGCAACCTGGCAATAGCGCCACTGCCCAGAAAAACAACGGCCAGTAGGCCAAGATTCCACAATACAGCCTCACGCTATCATTTCGCTCTCACCCCTCCCGATTTGAAGTTAACTCTCGAGCCTCCGAAATTCCGGTCGCCTGTCAGCCATCAGGAACAGGCCCTCGAGCACATCAAACAATCGTCACTCCCATTGGCGATACTATCATGAACGAATGGATCTGTCAATAACTTCCTCGCTCTTTATATCAACAGGCGCCAGCGCCGATTCAAGGATGATGCGGACAGCCCGCTAACTGGACTATGCCGCGCCCGAGATAGTAATCGAGCCCTATTTACCGTCCGTTTGTGTGCAAATACAGCGGCGAAATTGGGCCCGGCGCTTTCCGAGCAGTGTGTGATGCGGTGCGCGAAACCCGAAGAATAACGCATAGTCATGTATGTGGAATAACAGAGCAATATGATTAGTTCAGGCCAATACCGGAACAAGTATCTGGCCAAGGCTTCGTATGTGAACTGCAAGCCGGGAATTCGCTCCCGACGTTCGCGGGCGGCGAAACGATCTATGGCGATACGAACTATACTGTCATGAGATCGTGGCACATTCAGTGTGTCTATGGATATCGGCGCAGCACTCGGGCGCTGGGAGCTGTGCCACGGGGGGGAGCCATGTTTGCAGCGTTCCCGAAGCTTCGTTACACTTATGAATCGGCGCAGCGGTAAATTGCGCGGAGAGGTGTTTATGCCCGTGAAGAGCCCTTTGATCCCGTGGGTGTTGGCTGTGGTGGCGCCGGTTTCCGGCGCGCTGGCGGCGGACGCGATTTCGTATGACCGGGACATTCGCCCGCTGCTGAGCGGGTCTTGTTTTCAGTGCCACGGCAACGACGAATCAACGCGGAAGGCAGGGCTGCGCCTGGACGTGGCGGATCCGGGTCCCGATCACGCGGGGGCGATTGTGCCGGGCGATCCGGACGCCAGCGCGGTGCTTCAGCGCGTAACCAGCGCGGACCCGGCCGACCGGATGCCGCCGCCGGACGCGGGCGAAGCGCTGACGGCGGAGGAGGTCGCGCTGATCCGGGCGTGGATTGCGCAGGGGGCCCCGCGCACGGAGCACTGGGCCTTCGCGCGCCCGTCGCGCCCGCCCGTCCCCGAAACGAGCGACCCGGCGTGGCCGCTCAACCCGATTGACCATTTCGTGCTGGCCGGCGTCGACGCATCGGGACTTTCGGCTTCGCCGGAGGCGGACCGGGTGACGCTGCTGCGGCGGCTCAGCCTGGATGTGACGGGGCTGCCGCCGTCGCTGGACGAGGTCGCGCGGGTTCAGGCGGATACCTCGCCGGACTGGTATGAGAAGGCGGTTGACCGCCTGCTGGATTCACCGCATTTCGGCGAACACTGGGCGCGGCACTGGCTGGACGCCGCGCAGTATGCCGATTCCGACGGCTTCGAAAAGGACAAGCCGCGGCAGGTGTGGACTTGGCGCGACTACGTCATCCGCGCGTTTAACGAGGACAAGCCCTACGACGCGTTTCTGAAGGAACAGATCGCGGGCGACCTGCTTCCCGGGGCCACGCAGCAGCAGCGCGTGGCGACGGGGTTCTTGCGCAACAGCATGATCAACGAGGAGGGCGGCATCGACCCGGAGCAGTTCCGGATGGAGGCGATGTTCAACCGCATGGACCTGGTGGGGCGCGCGATGCTCGGGCTGACGGTCGCGTGCGCGCAGTGCCACAGCCACAAGTACGACCCGCTGACCCACACGGAATACTTCCAGATGATGGCCTTCCTGAACAACAGCGAAGAAGCCTGCATGACGGTGTATTCCGGCGAGGAAGAAACGCAGCGCGAGCGGATCCTGGGCCTTATCGGCGAGATTGAGTCGGGAATTCAGCGCGATCGGCCGGGCTGGCGCGCGGAGCTGGAGGCCTGGGCCGAGGGGGCGCGGGCGACGCCGGAACCGGCGTGGGAAGTGCTCGCGCTGGAGTTCGACGACTCCTCCGCCGGCGGCCAGAAGTGTATGCCGCGCGACGACGGCTCCTACCTGGCGCAAGGCTACGCCCCCACCCGATTCGCCCCGAAGATGACGACAACCACCTCGCTCGGCGCGATCACCGCCATCCGGCTGGAGTTTCTCACCGATCCCAACCTGCCCCGGGGCGGCCCGGGGCGCTCGATACATGGTGGCCTCGCGCTCTCGGAGATGGACATGCGCGTCACCACGGAAGACACGCCCATCGCCCAGTATGACAAGTGGACCCCAGTGAAGATTGCCTCCGCAATTGCGACGACCGACCCGCCGGTCCGCACGCTGGGTCCCGAGTTTCCGGATCGCGACGGGAAGGTCCGCACGACGGGCCCGGTGGCGATGACCATCGACGGCAACAACGACACGGCCTGGACCTCGGATATCGATCCCGGGCGGCGCAACCAGAACCAGTACATCATATTCCGCCTGGAGGAGCCGCTGGCGGTTCAGCCCGGCATGACCCTGGCCTTCCGGCTGGGGCAGTTCCACGGCGGCTGGAACAGCGACGACAACCAGACCAACAACATCGGGCGCTTCCGCCTTTCGGTGACCGATTCGGCGGAACTGCCTCCGATCGCGCTGCCGGAGCCGGTGCGCCTGGCGCTGCGGTCGGAAGATCCTTCCCCCGCGGAGCTCGACGCGCTCTTCGACTACTGGCGGACGACCGTGCCCGAACTGGCCCGCGACAACCAGCGGATCGATGGGCTCTGGCAGGCGCACCCCGCCGGCGCGACCCAGCTCGTGCTGCGCGAGCGCGAGGTGCGCCGCCCGACCCACCGGCTGGACCGGGGGGACTTCCTGAGCCCGCGCGAGGCCGTGGAACCGGGCGTTCCGGCGTTTCTGCACCCGCTTCCGGCCGATGGCGCGCCCAACCGCCTGGACTTCGCGCGGTGGCTGGCGTCGCCGGATTCGCCCACGACGGCCCGCGCCTACGTGAACCGCGTATGGCAGCGCTATTTTGGCGAGGGCATCGTGTCCACCACGGCGGACCTCGGCCTGCAGGGCGCGCCCCCGACCCACCCGGACTTGCTGGACTGGCTCGCGGTCGAGTTTATGGACAGCGGCTGGCGCGTCAAGGACCTGCACCGGCTGATTGTCACATCCGCGACGTACCGGCAGGATTCCGCGGCCACGCCGGAACAATTGGAGCGCGATCCGTACAACCGCCTGCTCGCGCGGGGCGCGCGCTTCCGGGTTGAAGGCGAAACCGTGCGCGACATCGCCCTGGCGGCCAGCGGCCTGCTCAACGACACCGTGGGCGGTCCCAGCGTGAACCCGCCCGCGCCGGAATTCCTGTTTGTGCCGCCCGCAAGCTATGGCCCGAAGACGTGGAACACCGACACTGGCCCGAACGCCTACCGGCGCGCGCTGTACACGTTCCGCTTCCGCAGCGTGCCGTATCCCGCGTTGCAGGTGTTCGACACGCCCGCGGGCGATGCGCCGTGCACCGCGCGGGAGCGCAGCAACAGCCCGCTGCAGGCCCTCACAACGCTTAACGAGCCGCTCTTCTACGAGTCCGCGCTGCATCTGGCGGAGCGCGCGCTTGCGGAGGGCGGGGCCGATGACCGGTCGCGTCTGGACTACGCCTTCCGCCGCTGCGTGTCCCGCGCGCCGGAACCGGCGGAACTCGACATGCTTCAGTCCTTCCTGGAGGCGCAGCGCGCGCGCATCGCGTCGGGCGGGCTCGACGCCGGCGCGGTGATCGCGCCGGCAAACGATGCTGCAGCCGATCCCGAGACCCTGGCGGCGTGGACGCTGACCGCGCGGGTGCTGCTCAATCTCGACGAGACCATTGTGCGGCAGTAGTACGTACCCCAATCAAGGAGGTTGGTGCGTACGCCTCGTATGCTTCCCAATTGCAGCGCAATCCGAATACCACGTGCCACGCGATCGGGCAACGCCCGTTCGTGTGCCTGGAGCAATCTCAACCCCACACCACCATCACCACCCGGCACGAGCGGCGCCCCCCACGGGGACTCGGCCACCGGCGGGCACGCACATCCGGGATCCGGAACTACGCCCCGCCCACAACCGGGCGTTCCGCACCCGTATTACCAGGTGGGCGTGTGCGGCGCGGCTTCGACATATACGCGCTCGACGCGCTGGCCGATGCCGGTGAGGATTTCGTAGGGGATGGTGTCCGCGTGGGCGGCGAGTTCTTCCAGCGTGATGCGATCTTCGCCCTGCCCGCCCGCGAGGACGGCCTCGTCCCCGGGAACCACGCCGGGGACGCCCGTGACGTCGACGACGGTCTGATCCATGCAGACGCGCCCGCGGACCGGGCAACGGTGGCCCCGGATCAGCACTTCGGCGCGATTGGAAAAAGCGCGGCGGTAACCATCGGCATAGCCCACCGGCAGGATGGCCGCGATCATGCCGTCGCGGGCGGTGTAGGTGCGTCCGTAGCTCACGGTGTGTCCGGGGGGCAGGGCGCGGACCTGGGAAACCCGGGTTACCCATTGGAGCACGGGCCGGATGGGGTTGGGCTCGGGAACCGTATCGGTGGGCCAGACACCGGTCGTCAGGATGCCGGCGCGCGCCATGGTGAACAGGGGGTCGCGCGCGTTCACGACGCCCGCGCTGTTGGCCCCATGGACCATCCCGCAGTCGATGTGGGCCGCGCGGAGTTCCCCCACCACCCCGCGCAGGCGCTCGACCTGCTCGCGGGTGAACGGATCGTCCGTGATATCCGCCACGGGGTAGTGGGTGGCGATGCCGGCCAGCCGGATGTTGGGCAGGCCGGCGATGGCGGACAGATCGGCCACGGCGGTTTCGAGCGCGAAGCCCTGCCGCCCCATTCCGGTGTCGATCATGGCGTGGACTGGAAACACCTGGCCGCGGTCGCGCGCCAGGGCGTCGAGCGATCGCGCGGCGGCGACGTCGCAGAGCGCGGGCGTCAGGGCGAAATCCAGCAGCTCCGGGAAGGCATCCGGATCGGGCTGCATCAGGACGAGCACCGGCCCCTGGATGCCGGCTTCGCGCAGGGCAATGCCTTCACCGGGCGTGGCGACGCCGATCACAGGAGAACCGGCCTCCAGCGCGCGGCGCGCCAGGGGAACGGCGCCGAGGCCGTATCCATTACCCTTGACGACGGCCATAATCGGGATGCCCGACGATTCGCGCGCCCAGGCGATATTCGCGGCGTAGGCGTCCAGGTCGACGAGGGCCCGGGAGGGGTAGCGCGCGCCGCTCATGCGGTCTGGTCGAGCCCGAGCAACTTCCAGTTGACGCGGGCGAACTGGATGCCCGAGTAGACGGTATAGAGGGCGACCAGAATGATGGACCATTTCGAGGCCTGCCCGATGATGGCGGTGTAATGCCCAAGGTCGCCGGGGACCGCCTGGACGAGCGCCGGGTAATCGGCCAGGCCCTGGAGCACCGTGGCGAGGAAGAGGAAGGTGCAGACATACACCATTTGGAGAATGGTCTTCATTTTTCCCCATTTGTTCGCGGCGATTACGGAACCCTGCGCGGCGCCGAGGGAGCGGGCGCCGGTTACCAGAAACTCGCGCGCGAGTATCAGCACAATGCTCCACGGCGGCACCTGCATCGCCGGTATGCCCAGCAGCATCACGAACGCGGCAACCACCAGGACCTTATCCGCGACGGGGTCGAGAAGTTTCCCGAAATTGGTGACGAGGTTGCGTTCCCGCGCGATTTTGCCGTCGTAATAGTCGGTAATCGCGGCCGCGACAAACACAACGTAGCCAATGAGGTAGGTGATGACGTGGTCGAAGGACAGGAAGGCCACGAAGATGGCCGTCATGACGCACCGGGCCACGGTAAGCTGGTTGGGAAGGTTCATAGCGCCCCGATTGTAGCATCCGGCGGCGCCGGACGCACCTTGCTGGCAAGCGGCGGCGGGCCTACTCCACCTCGAAGCGCGCCGGAGGCGCTATTTCGATGGTTCCGGCGTCCACACGCTCGCGGGTCGTTTCCGCGAAGGGGGACACCACCACGGAGTACGCGATCCAGGCCAGCAACAAGACGCCGCAGACCGCCCCCCAGGTGATGGCGTCGCTCAGCCAGGCCGGGCGCGCGTCCGGATTGTTCGCCGTACGCGTGAGAAATCCGCGCTCGGGCGCGGCGGTCGCGCGGCAGGCGCGCAACGCGGTGACGTACGGCTCGGACGGCAGGCCAAGCACCTGGCAATACGTGTTGAGGAAACCCGCCGTATACGTGGTGGCCGGCAGATCATCCAGGCGCCCCTCCTCGAGGCTGGCCAGATAATCGCGCGGCACGTGGGTCTCATGATGGGCGTCGAGCAGCGTCAGCCCGAGGGACTCGCGCTGCGCTCTCAACTCATGTCCTGGAAAATCGTATGGGCTCATCAGCGGTCTTCTACCTGAATTGCATCAACCAGAATTTCGCGGGCCTTGCTACCGGTGTGGGGTCCCACAATCCCCTTGCGTTCCATCATATCAATCAACCGCGCGGCCCTAGTGTATCCTACTCGCAGGCGCCGTTGCACCATTGAGATCGAGGCCTGACCGGTTTCCATCACGACTTGGACGGCTTCGTCAAAAAGCTCGTCGGATTCGTCCGCAATTTCGTCTAACTTGTCCTTGGATTTTCCAAAATTCTCAATTTCGTCCTTGTACTGCGGCGGCGCCTGACGCTTAAGGTGCATGATAAGCGCGTTCATTTCCTCGTCGCTCACGAAGGCGCCCTGGATGCGCGTCGGCTTGGACTGGCCCGCCGGCAGGTAGAGCATGTCGCCCATGCCGATGAGGCGCTCGGCGCCGATTTCGTCCAGGATGCAGCGCGAGTCGACGCGCGAGGAAACCTGGAAGGAGACGCGCGAGGGGAAGTTGGCCTTGATCACCCCGGTGAGGACGTCCACCGAGGGGCGCTGCGTGGCGATGATCAGGTGGATGCCCACGGCGCGCGCAAGCTGGGCCAGGCGCCCGATGGAGTCTTCCACCTCGGACCGCGCCAACATCATCAGGTCCGCAAGCTCGTCGATCACGCAGACGATGTAGGGCAGGCGGCGGATGATGTGAAGCGAGTGGCTGTCGTGGTCGTCGTCTTCGCCCTCCAGCTCGATCTCGCCGTTTTCGACGCTCTGGTTGTAGACCTCGATATTGCGCACGCGGAGGTCGGCAAAGAGCCGGTAGCGCTCCTCCATCTCGTTGATCAGCCAGGTGAGCGCGATCGAGGCCTTTTTCGGGTCGATCACGACCGGCGTGATGAGATGGGGGATGTCGTTGAAAATAGAGAGTTCGACCATCTTCGGGTCGATGAGAATCAGCTGGAGGTCGTCGGGCGTGTGCTTGTAAAGCAGGCTCGCCAGCAGCGCCTTGACGCACACGGTCTTGCCGGCGCCGGTCGCGCCCGCCACAAGGAGGTGCGGCATGGTGGCCAGATCGGCGATCTTGACGTCGCCCGCAATATCCTTTCCGAGCACCAGATTCAGCTTGCCCTTGCCGCGCTGAAATTGCGGGGCTTCCAGAAGCTCGCGGACCAGGACCTGGTCGCGCTCCACGTTCGGCGCTTCGATGCCCACCCGGCCCTTGCCGGGGATGGGAGCCTCGACGCGGATGCGGTGGGCCTTCAGCGCCAGGGCGATATCATCGGCGAGCGCCAGGAAGCGGGCCACCTTGATGCCGGGCGCCGGCTCGAGCTCGTAGCGCGTAATCGTCGGCCCGCGCGTGACGTCCGTGACGCGCGCCTCAATGCCAAAGGTCAGGAGCGTGTCTTCCAGAAGGATGCTGGTCTCGCGCAATTGCTCCGTCAGATTCGTGAGTACGGGCTCTTCCGGTTCGTCGAAGAGATCCAGGGGCGGGCGGGTGTAGTGGCGCGGATACTCGTAATCGGGCGGCAGCTCCTCGTGCTCGATTATCTTCCGGCGCGGGCGGCGGACTTTGGGCGTGGAGTCCTTGCGCGGAACCGCGCTCGCGCTGCCGCTGGAAAGCCCGGCCGCCGCCGCCACATCCGCGGGCAGATGCAGGTTCGGGGCCGGACGGCTCGCGCGTTCCTCCGGCTCTTCCGCGTCCTCCTGATCCATGGGCTCGGGAGCTTCGCCATAGGCCTCATTTTCACTCTCGGCGCCGGCGTATTCGTCCGCCTCCCATTCCGGGCCATCGCTCTCGATTGTGTCAGCCTCGGGCGTAGCCGTCTCGGCGTGATCCCAGGGCGCGTCGGCCTCGGGCGGATCGAGATCGATGGCGAGCGAAGTCTCCTCGCCGGCCGGTTCGTCCTCCTCTGTTTCCGGGAGCGCGTCGAAGGGAAATGGCTCGTCCGCGGGCGGGACATCATCCCCCGGCCGGGCGTCGTTCGCGTGTGAGCCCCGAATGTGGATGCGCGCGCCCCGATCCGCCGAGCCGTCCCGCCGGGTTTCGGCCTCATAGCCCGCCGGCATAAAGGGCGCCTCCAGGGCATCGTCCGCATGCGCGCTTTCCGCCTCGGGAAATGGAGTGGCTTCTGCGCCACGCCGGGTGGCGCGTTCTCCTTTGCGCGGCCGGGGCGCTGCGGATAAGAAGCTACGGGCCGTTTGCGCCGCCTGGGAGCCCGCGTGACGGGACAGTATGAAGAGGTAGTAAAACAGGTGCTCCGAGGCCATCAGAAGGCCCGCCAGGGTCAGGGACAACACCACGACGCTGGCGCCGAAAAAGCCGAAGTTCCTGGAGGCAAGCAACTGCACGACAAACGAGCCCACGGCCCCGCCCGGTTCCGGATTGGACGTGCCCATCCGGAGATTAAGCTGGAGGAAACCCGCCATCGTCGCGATCACCAGCCCGGCCCCGAGCAGGCGCGGCATCACCCGCCCGAAAGGCTTGTGGCTGATAAGCATGAGCGCCCAGATAAAAGTCAGCGCGTACAGAATGTGCCGCGCGTCCCCGACCAGCACGGCCAGGGTTCCCGCAAGCAGCGCGCCCGGGGCGCCAAGCCCGTTCGGCACGCTCAGCATCTCATCCCAGGGCCGGGTCGCCTGATCGCGCACGTGATAGCCGTCGGTGACCATGGCGAAGAAGAGCAACGCGGTAACGCCAAACATCACCACGCCAGCAAATTCCCGGCTGCGTTCTTCAGATAATTTTGAGGTTACAGACACGCGCAGAATCCCTATTGCCGAGCTTTTCCGCGATTATGTTAACAGAGAACCCGGGGGGTTGCAACCACTTATTGCGTGATCCGCGAAAATCACTACTAAATGCATGCCACAGCGCGGTATTTCACCACAATATATTGTTTTGTGGAAGTAAAAGGAATCTTCCATATCTACGAATATTGGAAAAATCTATTATTTAAATAAACTTCACATGGCAAATTCCGGTAATGCCGCGAGAAGGACGATGGGCTGCCGTTGAGGGCCTTGGCGGAAAACGGCATCGGGCCGACCCGCTCCGATGGAACGCGCCGGCCCGATTGGAAGATTTCAGGTAGCACTTTAGCCGCTTGAAGAAGCCAGCCAGAAGGATTGGCGCAAGGCGCTCCGGTAATTCGCGAGGATGCGCGGCAAAAGGTTCGCGGACACCCCGTGGCATAGTGTGCCCCGTTTCAGAAAAGGCCATATCCCTTCCACCGCAACCCCGGATTCCGCCGACATCAAGCCCCAACCCAGCGAAATGCATCCGGCTGGCAAGCGGGCCAACGTCCTGTCCAATGCCGCCAATCCAGCCGGTGGCTTTACCCCCACCCGGGGACTGCATCCGGCTGGCAAGCGAGCCAACGTCCTGTCCAATGCCGCCAATCCAGCCGGTGGCTGTACCCCCAAGAGCCACCCCGGGGACCGCATCCGGCTGGCAAGCGAGCCAACGTCCTGTCCAATGCCGCCAATCCAGCCGGTGGGCTGTACCCCCACACCCCGGGGACCGCATCCGGCTGGCAAGCGAGCCAACGTCCTGTCCAATGCCGCCAATCCAGCCGGTGGCTGTACCCCCTCAGGGGACTGCATCCGGCTGGCAAGCGAGCCAACGTCCTGTCCAATGCCGCCAATCCAGCCGGTGGCTGTACCCCCTCAGGGGACTGCATCCGGCTGGCAAGCAAGCCCACCTCCGGAGCAACCACCCGCCAATCCAGCCGGTGGCTGTACCCCCAAGAGAGTGCCACCCAAAGTATCCGCAAAAAATGGGGAGGGCGTCCAGCCCTTTCGAGCTGGACGCCCCGGAGAGATTCGCTGATGTTCTCCGCAGCACTATTTACACGCCTGCGCTCCCGGCCAGCTGATCCATCGAAGTGATCAGCGGCAGGAACAAGGCGATAAACAGAACGATTACCGCAACACCCACCAGGACCGTGAAAATCGGCTGGAGCGCCTCGCCCAGCGTCTGGGTCTTGATTTCCACTTCTTCCTCGTAGATATCCGCGATTTGGTCCGCTATCTCGTCCACCCGGCCGGCGTCTTCGCCCGTCACCAGCATGTCCGTCATCACCGGCGGGATCGCCGCCGAGTGCTTACGCAGTGGGCCTTCCATGCCCCCCCCGCGCTCGATAGAATCGCGGACGTCCTTGAGCGAGTCCGCCACGTAAAGATTCCGCACCGCCGATCGCGTAAGCTCCAGCGTCTGCATCATCGATACGCCCGAGCGGATAAGCAACGCCATCGTCCGGTTCAGGTCGACCAGCGCGCCCTTGTGCAGGATCTCGCCCACAATCGGAAGCCGGATCTTCAGGTTGTCAAACAGCATCTTCGCGGTCGGCGACTTCTTCACCGCAATAGCGTAAAGCACCAGGATGGCCACCACGGCCGCATACGGCGTCCACCAGTAAATCGCGACGATATCCGAGATGTTAAACACTGTCTGCGTCATAGCGCCGTACTGGATGCCCGCTTTCAGGAAAATATCCTTGAACTCGGGCACCACGATATTGGTAAGCAGCCACAACACCGCCGTGCACGCCAGGATCAGCAGCACCGGATACAGCATCGCGCCCATGACGCGCTTGTTCAGCAGCTCCCGCTTCGTCCGGTACGACACCAGCCGCTGCAACACCGTCACCAGCGTACCGCTGGCCTCGCTCGCGCGAATCAGGTTCACAAACACCCGATCAAAGTAGCGGTTGTGCCGGTCAAAGGCCTGCCAGAGCGGGTTGCCCGCCTCCACATACTGCGTGATGTCCGCAATAAGCGCCCGCGTCGCGCGGTTCGAACTCCGCTTGGACAGCGTCTGCAACGATCGCAGAATCGGCGTGCCCGCCCGCAACAGCATGATAAGCTGACGGAGAAAGTCCGTCACCTGGCTGCGGGGAACCCGGCGCATATACGTCGCGCTCGCGGCGGGGCCGCCCGCGTCGTCCAGCGCCACGCGCTTGCCCGATGCCGCCTTCGCGCCACCCGGCTTCACCGCCGCCGCCTTCACCAACGCCGGCTTCTCCTCCGCCTTCGCGGCCGGGGCCGGAGCCTCCGCCGCCGGAGCCTTCAACTCGTCCGCCAGCGTCTTCACGTCCAGTTTCTTCATCGGCGCCTTCTTGCCAATCGGCTTGGCGGCGGCTTTCTTCGCCGCCACCGCCTTCTTGGCCGGCGCCTTCTTCGCCGCGGCCTTCTTCTTGGCGGCGGGCGGCGCGTCGTCCGCGGGCGCCTCGCCGGTCGGCGGCGCGGCCTCCGCTTCGGTGATCTCGTCCTTGTGTTCGGCTTCGTCGGCCATCAGAAGGCAACCTCCCTAATCGTTTCCTTGCCGCGGCGGCCCCGGTGGCGCGCCGCGCGCAATGTTTCAATACCGGTAATCAGTCTACGCGTCACCACCCGCGTCACCACGCCCCCGGCGCCAGTGGAGAATCTCGTACGTGCCGTCGTCCCCGAAGAGAACCACGGCCTCCACCCGCCCCGACGCGGAATTGCTCAGGTAGCGCCCCCGCTCGTTCGGAGCAGCCGCCTGGTAAGCGCCCTCGTCCAGAAGTTTCGCGTAACGGCCTTCGCTGACCACCCGGAAACAACGCGAAACCAGGCCAAGCGATGAATTCCCCTCGACCGACGTGGCCGGCGCACCCGTCACCGACGCAACCGCCTGGCCAAACGCCGCCAGCGACGTGAAACCATCCCCCGCCGCCGACTTCACCCGCGTCGCCTGCTCCTCCGATAGACCCAGCACCGCCGCAAGCACCGCCGGCGATGCTTCATTCACGTTGAAATAACCCGCGCCCGGCTGCGACCCCGGAGCCGAAAAAACCGTAAAATTGGACAGGTTCAACGCGTCATACTGCGACTGGCTCAGCAGGTTGCGCGTCACAAGTTCGTCCAGCGAAAGAAACGGCTGGCCCTGCCCCCCCGGAGCCGCGTACTCCGCAATCTTGCGCGCCGTCGCCGCGTCAATGCCCATCAGCCGCTGCAGCACCTCGGCCGGCGCGTGATTGATGTTCACCCGGCCACTTTCGTCGTGGATCGTAACCCCCGCAATCGCAAGCCGCGGGTTCCCCGGTATCGCCTCCCCCGAAACGCCCTCGTCCCCATGACTGATCGCGCCGTAGGTGTTAAACGAAAACTCGCGCGTCACCCCCCGATCAACGTACCGGTTGGCCTGCAACACCTCCTGGCGCAGCGCCTCCACCGCCACCTGTATCCCCGCCGCCGCCAGCTGCTCCGCGCGCACGCGCCGCAACTCCATGTCCCCCTCGACCACCGTCAGATTCATGTAACGAAGGTAGCACGTGCCCAAAATGCCAAATAGCACAAGCATCGAAAGCGCCAGCACCAGGGCCGCGCCGCGCTGGCCGCCGCGCTCCCGTACGGCCATCGCAAATGTCGTATGGGGTTTGTACGTTCTCATGGGCCTCACTTCACCGGTATCGGAATGATTACACTGCGGGAAAGCTGCTCGTCGGGCCGGCTTTGCCCCTGAAGCACCACGCTCACACGAACCGCCTCGGGGTTGCGGGGCTCCGACCACGCCTTGCGCCACGCTCCCCCGTCCAGATAGTGAACCTCAAACGACAGAACGCCAGCCGCAACCTCCTGGCCGGGCGCATCGGGGATGCCCGCCGGATAGCGGCGGAGCACATGTTTACCCTCGCTCCGGTCCACCGCATAGCGTATGCCCGCACGCCGCGTCTTACCCTCCAGATCGCGCTGGACCACCGGAATAATCAACTGATCATCCTCCAGCCGGACAAGATCCTCGTACCGGACCTCCTCGTTCAGCACGTCCACCCCGCGAAGCGCCTCTCCCGTCAGGCGCGCCGATGGCATGTCCGCCAGATCAAGCCGGATCGCCTTGATCGCCGACGCCGCCGAATCGCCCAGCTCAAGACGGGACGTCGTCAGGCGCCACGCGCTCGTCAGATTGAAAAAGGCGCCTATCCCAATGGTCGAAACCACCCCGAGAACGCCAAGCACCACCAGCATCTCGAAAAGGCTGAATCCTGAATTGGACCGCACGCGTCTCATCGCTGGCCCTCCGAAATCGCCGCGCTCTTCGGCACGGCCCCCGTCAATACCAGGTGATGATCCTTGCCCGACTGGGTCCAGCGCACATCCACGAACACCTCGTAAAACTGCTCGTTCTGGCCCAACCGGCCAAAAGCCCGCCAGCGGTACTGATCGTAAACCACCTCCTGCCGGGCACGCGCGGGACGCGCAAACGGGGCCACTGGAGGCGCCTCCACCTTCATGCCCGCCCGCGGTTCGTCCGCCGTCGTCCGGATACGAAAAAGCCCGTCCGCGTTCGCGCCGGAAGTCTCCCACACGTAACTGGACGGGTTCATAATCAGAAGATTCAACTGCTCCCGCGCAATCTCCGACGCAAGTTGCCGGTTCCGCGAAAGCTTACCAAGATCCATGCTGGCCGTGTACATCTGCATGAATACCGTCACCGCCACACCGATTACCGAGATCGCCACCAGCATTTCGATCAGGGTAAAGCCGGCCCGTGGACATACCACGCGCGGCGCCTTGCGAGTTCGAACAACGAATTGCATGAATCTCCTTCCTGCACGTGACCATCACCCCCTCCCCGGGAGCCATGGCCCGGGGACTCACCGGGTCAGCAAGCGTCTTCGATAAATCCAGGGACTCAGACATTCCTGCCTGAGAAATTCATCCCTGTCTGAAAGAACCAGGGATTCAATCATTCCCGTCGGACCAAACGGTCAAGGACTATAGTATGCACATTCCACCGAACATGTCAACACTAAAAAAAACGGGAAATCAGGCTATTAAACCCTTGACGAAAGACAAAATTGTGTAAAATTTCCAACAATTCCTACGCGCACGTGTCCCATTTCGGGATTTCACCCCGCCCCATGCCGCCAATCCAGCCGGTGGCCGTACCAGGGGACTGCATCCGGCTGGCAAGCAACCCAACGTCCTGCCCCATGCCGCCAATCCAGCCGGTGGCTGTACCAGGGGACTGCATCCGGCTGGCAAACAAGCCAGGGGACTGCATCCGGCTGGCCAAAGTGCTCACGGTTTGGCAAGGATGCGAGAACCCAGCCGGTGGCTGTACCCCCAAAAAGGGGACTGCATCCGGCTGGCAAGCAAGCCAGGGGACTGCATCCGGCTGGCCAAAGTGCTCAAGGTATGGCAAGGATGCGAAAACCCAGCCGGTGGCTGTACCCCCCAAAAGGGGACTGCATCCGGCTGGCAAACAAGCCAGGGGACTGCATCCGGCTGGCCAAAGTGCTCAAGGTATGGCAAGGATGCGAAAACCCAGCCGGTGGCTGTACCCCCAAGAGCCCATCACCCAACCGGCCCCTCATACTCCCCCAGCTTCGCATACAACGTGCTGCGGCTGATCCCCAGAATCCGAGCCGCCTTCGCACGATTGTCATGGCAGCTGCGCAACACCTTCAGCACATGCTCCCGCTCCAGTTCGGCAAGCGAAAGCAACGGCCCCGGTTCCCGGGCCGAATTCGCGCTGATCTGCCCATCCCGCCAGATGTCCTCCGCCGTGATCAGCGTCCCCCGCGCCCGGTGCGCAACGCGTTCGATAAGATTCCGCAACTGGCGCACATTTCCCGCCCAGTGGTATTGCTTCAAAACCTGCTCGGCCTCCGGCGACAGCGTCCGGATAAGCGCCGGCTCCCGCGCCGCCAGATTATCAATGAAATACTGCGCCAGAATCGGAATATCCTCCGTCCGCTCCCGAAGCGGCGGAGCCTGGATCGTAAAACCGGCCAGCCGGTGATACAAATCCCCCCGAAACCCCTTGTCCTCCACCGGGCGGTTCGTCGCCGCGATAAAACGGACGTCCGCAAACTCCTCGTGCGACGCCCCGATGCGGCGGTACGTGCCGTGTTCGATCACCCGTAGTATGCGGGCCTGGTTCTCGCTGCTCAGGTCCCCCACCTCGTCCAGAAACAGTATCCCCCCATCCGCCACGCTGATCAGGCCACGCTTCGCCACGTGCGCACCCGTAAACGCCCCCTTTTCATGCCCGAAAAGCTCGCTTTCAAAAAGCTCCGGCGGGATCGCCGCGCAATTGATAATGATATAGGGCTTCTCCGCCCGCGCGCTGTTCCGGTGCAGCGCGCGCGCGATCAGCTCCTTCCCCGTCCCCGTCTCCCCCGTGATCAATACATTCAGCGGTGTCTGCGCCGCCTCATACACCTGCGACCGCAACCCCTTCATGACCCGGCTCTGCCCAACCAGCGGCATCTTCTCCAGTGACTCGGCCCCGGAAAGCCGGTGGTTCAGCTTGACCAGTTTCTCGTGTTCCCGCGCCGCGTGCACATACGGGCCGACCAGCTCGCAGAGCGCCGAAAAAAGCCGAAGCGCCGGCTCCCGCTCATTGCCGATCCCGCGCGCCGGCGACACAAGCACCCCCACACCCAGGCACTGCTGAGAGAAAAACACCGGAGCCAGAAGCACCTGCTGGCCTTCCCCGTCCTTCCCCTCGTGAGATGACGCAAACGCGCGCCGCTCAGCCACCGCACGCTCAATATCCTCGTTCGGCACGGCAGCCCCCGCCGCCTCCCCCAGAAGCGCGCCCAGCGGCCAGCGGCCATCGTCATCCTCCAGTATCAGCACCTCCGCCGGCGCGAAGCGCTTTGCGAACACCGCCCCGATCTCCCCGCACAGCGCCGCCTCCGAATTCAGGTGGCTGCATACCCGGGAAAAGCGAAACAGCAGAACATAGTCCGTTATCGAACCCGGCCAAGCGCTCTCCTGATCGATCGCGTCCAGCCCCAGATCCTTCAGGTCGATCGATATCGTGTCCGAATCAGTAGCCCGCTTCGCCGGCGCCGCAGCAGCCGCCGCCGCCACCGCCGTAACGAGAAATACCGCCCGGCCAACGCTGAATTCCTCGCCCACCTTGAGAACCGCGTCAAGCTGCGGCATCCCGTCCACCAGCGCCGGATTCCGGCTTCCCAGATCCAGCAGCCGGACACCGTTCTCCGCCGGCTCGATACGGCAGTGCTGCCGCGAAACCGTGCTGTCATCCACCACAATATCACATCGATACGACCGGCCTATGACCAGCGGCTTCGCGTCCAGGAGCCACGAAGCCCCCCGGGTGAAACCGGCCTTCGCCGTAACCACGATCTGCATACGACTCACCCCTTTGCCCTGATGCTTCGCAACATTTGCCTCGCTTCCGCAATCGCAATGGCGGCGGCGCGCGCTGCAAAGGCGCACGACCGGCCAGCCCGCGTACTCCCCGAAACCCACCGCCTATCATACGTCAATCCCGCACACCCGATACAACCACAATGTTACGCCACTGCACTGTCCGAAAACCGGACAGCACACCCTGTCCGAAAAACAGACACCGACGCCGCAAAGATCACCCTCGCCCGCATCACAAATCATTCCAAAGTAATACACTGCAACAACTTCCCGGGCCGTCATTTATTTGGCACACATCTGGTATACATGACAGATAGCTTCCGGACGGATTCGACTCCAGAGGGTGAAGCCGAACGAAGCCTCGCAGGGATGAATGCGCTGTCGTCCCTGCGAGAAATTCAACCCTAACGCCCCAAACGGGCGATACAGTTTTGACTCCAGGACATGCGGAACGGAACCGCCCCTCCCCCAAGCCCGCCCGTGTGTTCTGGAGTTTTTGTAACACTTTAGCCGTCTGAAGTAAGGCGTTCGCCGATACGAGATTCCTTACTTACAAAGGATGTATTCGTCATTCCCGCGAAGGCGGGAATCCAGAGGGTTTGCGAGGTTAACGTTGCATGGTCTCTGGATCCCCACTTTCGTGGGGATGACGGTGCTCGATCACCGAGAGCCGCCACCGTTGGGTGCGACGAGGGCGACTACTTCAGACGGCTAAAGTGTTACGAGTTTTTCTTTTCCTCCCCCCCGCAATCCCACCCCTCCGGAGGTTAGCCATCCTAATGAGCCGTAGCGGTACCTGACGTAATTCGCTGGACAAAAACATTATCATCCCGCAAAACCCTGCTCTCCGCCCCCCGTGCCGCGCGATCGCTCCCCAGGCGCGTTCGTGTGCCCCCAACAACACCAGCCCCACCCCCCCCAGCACACCACCAAATCCAGCGGCGCCTGCGCCAGCTACGCTGCATCCTTGCGCCTGCGCGTGAGTATCGCTCCTTTTCGATCTTCTTCGCTTCGTACTACGATCCGTCAACCTCTCCCCGCCCCACTCTTCGGACAGTTCCAATGGCCGCCGTGGACCCACCATCACCCCACAAGTGCAACGCCCGCCAACGTGCCTTCGCCTTCCAGCCTGAGACAGCGTGAGCGCCAACCTCGAACGCCCCATGGAAGCCGTGAAAACAGCCCTGGAATCCCAAAGCGAAACCACACTTCCGTCATTCGCGTTCATTCGCTCTACAATCAACTTCTTTGTGATCTCTGTACTACTATCCGTCATTTTCTTGTTTTTTCTGCAAGTTCTTGCGCGCAATACCTCCGTAACAACCTGTTGTAAAAGCATTTACGAATTGGAAACTCCAGGAAGAATTTCCGGGCCGTCCCATGAATACCAAAGTATGAAGTATTTATTCTATTATTGACCACAGTTACGATGACACGGATTACGGCGACGTCCGAGACAAGATGGGGACCAGACAACCCGCCGCCCCTTCCACCCGCTTCTGATTCCGATGCTTTAATTCAATCCGAATGGGCTTTCGTAAATCCGGCGCGCAGCCAGCAGGCATCACATCAACGACCAGACCGATTACTATCGTGTCGTCATGAAATAAATCCGTGGTCACAATTCCTGATCGCGGCCAGTGGCCGCTCGAGGCGCATTCGTGTGCATTGGTGTCCATTCGTGGTCAAAAACGCACCCCCATTCAACCAACTACTTCATCTGCGTACAAGAGCCATCCTCTGCGCTCTCTGCGTTCTCTGCGGTTAAAGCCCTTCTCCATTTCTCTTCGTGCCCTTTGTGCCCTTCGTGGTGATCATTTTTTTGGTTGCGGCCAGAGGCGCCTCTGTGCTCTCTGTGGCTCCAGATCCAATCCCCCGCCCGCCGAAACCGCGCGCCGCGCCCTCGATCGTCTCCTTTGCGCCTTTGCGCCTTCGCGTGAATATCAATCCTTCTCCAACTTCTTTCCTTCGTGGTCTTCGCGCCCTTCGTGGTGAACGTTTTTTCGGTTGCGGCCAACGGCTGCCCTGCGTCCATTCGCGTTCATTCGCGGTTCAAAAAAGTCGTTGCGGCCAATGGCTGCCCTGTGCCCTTTGCCCTTCGTGGTGCTCCCCCCCCTCGGTTGCGAAAGAAGGCTGCGCCAGGTTCATTCGTGGTTCGCGCCCGGGCGCGCGGCTTGCGTTGAGGGCAAAAAAAGAACCATAATTACAGCCCGCAGCGCGTGACCAGGCCGGGACTTGCCCGCCAGCCGGTCCGGGCAGACAAAACCTCGGCCATACATACAGGCCGAATCAATCCCTCATCCACGATTAACCGGGGAGTGGTATGCAAGTTCATCCGACAGCCGTAGTCCATCCGGACGCCACGCTCGCGGACGATGTCGAAGTACAGGCCTACGCCATTGTCGAAGCCGGCGTCACCATCGGGGCCGGCTCCGTAATCGGGCCCCACTGCGTGATCGGCCAGGGCACCGTCATGGGCCGCGGAAACCGCACCTACAGCGGAGCCCAGGTCGGCGTGCCGCCCCAGGATCTCAAGCACCGCGTCGGCCACCCGGGCAACACCCGGATCGGCGACTACAACACCATCCGGGAATTCGTCACCATCAGTTCCAGCACGCGCTACAGCGACGACCCGGCGGAAGACACCAAGATCACCCGCATCGGCAGCCATTGCCTCCTGATGGCCACCTGCCACGTCGGCCACGATTGCGTCCTCGGCGACCATGTCATCATCGCCAACGCCTCCCCCCTCGCCGGCCACGTCACCATCCACGACCGCGCCTTCGTCGGCGGCCTCACCGGCGTCCACCAGTTCTGCATCGTCGGAACCATGGCCTTCATCGGCGGCATGTCACGCATCAACAAGGATGTCCTCCCCTACATGCTCTGCGAGGGACACCCCGGGCGCTGCCACGGCCCCAACACCATCGGCCTCGAACGAAACGGCCTGACCCCCGACCAGATCAAGACGATCCGCACCATGTACAAGATCCTCTACCGCTCCAACCTCAACATCACCCAGGCCGTCGCCCGCATCGAGGCCGAGGTCCCGGACAGCCCCGAGCGGAAGACCATCCTCGATTTCATCGCGGCCTCCCAGCGCGGCCTCCTCGGCTGACCAGATGGCCCGCGCCTCCCTGGAGCAATGCCTGGAACTCGCCGCCGCCGCCTACCAGCAGCGCGACTTCGATACCGCCCGCGCCCACGCCGAAAAAGCCTGTAAACTCGCACCGGAAAGCGTCGACGCCTGGGATTTCCTCGCCATGTCCGCCCAGGAAAACGGCGACGCACCGACCGCCGAGCGCGCCTGCAAAAAGGCCCTGAAGCTCGCCCGACAGGCCTGCGAAAAGAACCCCCGCGACGGAAAAATGGCCCTGCGCCAGCTCTTCCTGCTCATGCGCCTCGACCGCAAAGACGAGATCGAAGCCCTCCTCGCCCTCCTGCAGGAACGCCACCCCGACAGCCCCGGACTGAAAAAACTGGTCACAACCTACCGAATGCGATTCAAATAACCCCCAACCACTGATGCCTAAACCCCACACCCCAAAGCCCAAAGCCCAAAGCCCAAAGCCCAAAGCCTAAAGCCTAACTCTCAACTGTCAACTGTCAACTGTCAACTGTCAACTGTCAACTGTCAACTGTCAACTGCTAAAATCCCCCCATATGTCCGACACGCTCCTGCAACTCACTTCAATCGACAAAACCTTCGGCGGCGTCGTTGCGCTGCGCGAGGCGCGGCTGCACGTCCGCGCCGGTGAAGTGCTCGGGCTCGTCGGCGAAAACGGGGCCGGCAAAAGCACCCTGATCAACATCGCCACCGGCCTCTTTCCCGCCGATGGCGGCGTCATGCTCCTCGGCGGACAGCAGGTCGCCTTCGCAAATACCCGCCAGGCCGCCGAACACGGCGTCATGGTCGTCCACCAGGAAGCCGACCTCTTCGCCCAGCTCAGCATCGCCGAAAACATGTTGCTCGGGCGCGGACTCGAACGCGGGCCCGCCGGACTCATCAACTGGGGCGCGACCCATGCCGAGGCCCGACGGATGGTCGCCGAGATGGGCGAGGCGTTCGACGTCACACAGGACGCCGGCGGACTCACCGTGGCCCGCCGCACCATGGCGGAAATCGCCGCCGCCGTAGCGACCAATCCCCGCGTGCTCTTCCTCGACGAGCCCACCGCCTCGCTGACCGTTAAAGAAATCGAAAACCTCTTCGCCCAGATCCGACGCCTGCGCGACGCCGGCGTCGGCATCGTATACGTCAGCCACCGCCTCGAAGAAATCCTGGAGGTCTGCGACCGCGTGACCATCATGCGCGACGGCGCGACCATCGAAACAAAGCCCGTCTCCGAACTCACCATGGACCACATCGTCGCCACCATGGTCGGGCGCGAACTGGAAACCGTGCACGCCAAGCGCGCCGTGCCCATCGGGGAAGTCCGCGCGAAGTTCACGGGGCTCACCGCACGCGACGGCAGCTTCCGCGACATCACCTTCGACGTCCGCGCCGGCGAAATTGTCGGCCTCTACGGCTTCGTCGGAGCCGGGCGCAGCGAGTTCGCCCAGGCCGTCTTCGGCATCCGCCAGGCCGCCTCGGGCGCCATCGAAATCGACGGCAAGCCCCTGCGCATCCGCTCCCCGCGCCACGCCGTGGCCCAGGGCCTCGCCTATCTTCCGGAGGACCGCCTCGTACAGGCCGTTTTCCGCGAGCACGCCCTCCGGACCAACGCCAGCATCACGCTCCTGCCCCGACTCAGCGCCGGAACCTTTGTCCGCCGCGGCCGCGAACTCGATCTGGCGGATCGCGTCATGCGCGAGATGAACGTGCGGGCCTCGTCGATGGAACAGCCCATCGGCACCCTAAGCGGCGGAAACCAGCAAAAAGTCATTTTCGGACGCTGGGCCGCCACCAATCCCAACGTCCTCATCCTCGACGAGCCCACACGTGGCGTGGACGTCGGCGCGAAAGCGGAAATCCACAAACTCATCTGCGACCTGGCGGAAAAGGGCGCGGCCATCATCCTCATCAGCTCGGAGCTGCCCGAGGTCATGGCCATGAGCGATCGCGTCATTACCCTCTCGGAAGGCCGCGTCACCGGCGAGTTCGACCCGAAAAAGGACGGCGAAAAAGCCATCGCCGCCGCCGCCGTGCCCCGGAGCGCGGAGAAACCGGTCGCCGTGCAGACCCCCTTCCGGCGCGGCCTCGCGCGCGCCCTGCAGATGCGAGAGCTCGGCCTCATCGTATTCATCCTCCTCCTCGGCGGCTACATGACCGTTACGACGCCGGCCTCCTTCGCCAACCCGTCAAACATGCTCGACATCCTGAAAAACGCCGCCATCCCCGCGATCATGGCGCAGGGAGCCATGCTCATCATCTGCGCCGGCGGCATCGATATCTCCGTCGGCTCCATGATGGGCCTCGTCGGAGCCATCGCCGCACTGGCCGTACAGGCCGGCGTCCCCGCCCCCGTCTGCCTGGCCATCGCCATGGCCGCCGGGGTCGCCCTCAGCCTCCTCAACGGCGGCATGTCCCTCGCCGCGCGTATCCACCCCATCATCGTCACCCTCGCCGGCCTCAGCATCTACCGCGGCGTCATGCGCATCGTCACCGATGGCAAGGAAATCATGAATCTCCCCGCCGGCTACCGCGCCCTGGCCGACGGCAACTGGCTGGGCGTGCCAAAGATCTGCTACTACGTCATCGTCATTTCCATCGCGGCCCATATCCTCCTGCGCTACACCCTGCTCGGACGCCAGGTCCTCGCGCTCGGCAATTCGGCCAGCGCCGCGCGCCTCATCGGCCTCTCGAAAACCCGGCTGACCCTGTTTGTCTTCGCCTGCTCCGGCGCGCTCGTCGGCCTCTCCGCCGTGCTCAACGCCGCCTACTACGGCAAGGTCCAGGCCAACACCGGCGTGGGCCTCGAACTCCAGGCCATCGCGGCCGCCGTCATCGGCGGAACCAATATCCTCGGCGGGCGCGGCTCCGCCCTGGGCACCCTCCTCGGCGCGATCCTCGTCTCCCTGCTCTACAACAGCCTCGTGCTCCTCGAAGCCAGCGCCTACTGGCAAAACATCTTCGTGGGCGGACTCATACTCCTCGCCGTCATCGTCGACGCCCTCGTCCAGCGCCTCCGGGGTTCCGCGTCATGAACGCCCTCCTCCGCGATATCCTCCGCGCCCGCGAAACCGTCCTCTTCGGCGTGCTCTGCCTCATGTTCGCCGGTTTCGCCATGACCACCGAGTACTTCCTCAACCTGGACGCCCTACTCAGCTACAGCCGCTACTGGGTCGTCCCCGGTATGATCGCCATTCCGATGACCTTCGTCATCGCCACCGCCGGAATCGACCTCTCCGTCGGCTCCATCGTCGGCATGTGCGGCATCATCCTCGGCATCCTCTACCGCGACTACCACTGGCCCATCGCGGGAGCATGCGCCGCCGCCGTGCTCTCCGGCGGGCTCGCCGGCGCCTTCAACGGCGGCGTCAGCAGCGCCCTGCGCATACCCCCGCTCGTCGTCACCCTCGCCACCATGACCCTCTTCCGCGGCGTGGCCTTCGGCCTCAGCAAGGCCGACGCCATCAGCAATTTCCCGCCCGCCTTCACCTGGCTCGGCAACGGGACCCTCTTCACCTTCCACTTCCAGGGCGATCCCGTCTTTGTTCCCGCAACACTCCTCGGCCTCGTCGCCATGGTCATCATCGGCGGACTCCTGCTGCGCTTCTCCTGGATAGGCCGCTACGCACTCGCCATCGGCGAAAACCCCATCGCCGCCGCATTCGCCGCCATACCCGCGCGATGGATGCTCTTTGGCATCTATACCGCCACCGGCCTCGTCTGCGGCGTCGCCTCCCTCTTCTACACGGCAATCTTCGCCACCGCCCGCGCCGATGGCGGCGTCGGCCTCGAACTCGAAGCCATCGCCGCCGTCGTCATCGGCGGCACCCGCATCAGCGGCGGACAGGCCTCCGTCACCGGAACCTTGCTTGGCCTACTGATCATCGGTATTCTTAGATACGGACTCGAACTGAGTGGTGTGAAATCGCAATACGTGGTCATCCTCGTCGGACTGCTCCTCATCGTGACGGCCGTCTTCAACGAGTGGATGGCCCGGCGCGCGGGAGAAAGTAAATGACCAGCAAATCCATCTTCAGCCTGGCCCTGGCGGCCGCATTCGCATTCGGACTGGCCGGCTGCGGGCAGCCGCAACAAGCCCCCGCCGACGCGCAAAGCGCCGCGGAGCCCGGCGCGGAAGCCGCCGCCGAAAAAACCATCCGCATCGGCGTCATGCCCAAGCTCATCGGCATCGACTACTTCAACGCCGCCGAAACCGGCGTCAAGGAAGCCGCCGCCGCCCTCGGCGTCGAAGTCGACTACGACGGCCCCGTCGAACCCGACGTCACCCGGCAGGTACAGATGATCGACACCTGGATCACCCGCCGCTACGACGCCATCTGCGTCGCCCCGAACGACCCCGACGCCATCAGCGACGTCCTCAAGAAAGCCCGCCAGCGCGGCGTCAAGGTCATCACCTGGGACACCGACGCGCAACTCGACGCGCGCGACTTCTTCGTGAACCAGACCACCTCCAAGGGCATCGCCCACACCGTCATGGATATCATGGCCGAGGGCGTCGGGCCCGAGGCGAAGTTCATCAACATCACCGGCACCCTCACCGCCGCCAACCAGAACACCTGGATGAAGCTCATGGAGGAATACCGCCAGCAGAAGTACCCCGGCATGGTGAACCTCTCCCCCACCCCCAAAGAATCCGGCGAGGACCAGGCCCGCGCCACTCAGGTCTGCGACGACAGCCTCAAAGCATACCCCGAACTCCAGGGTATCTTCGCCCTCACCTCCGTCGCCCTCCCCGGCTCCGCCGAAGCCCTCCGCAAAGCCGGCGCCGCCGACCGCATCTTCCTCACTGGCCTCGCAACCCCCAAGGCCATGAAAGAATACGTCCTCGACGGCACCGTCAAGAAATTCGTCCTCTGGAACGTCCCCGACCTCGGCTACCTCACCGTGCACGCCGCCGTCGCCGCCGTAAAAGGCGATCTCACCCCCGAAAGCGAATCCTTCAACACCGGACGCATCACCACCTCCCGAAAAGAAGGCACGGAAATCATCCTCGGCGACCCCCTAGTCTTCACAAAAGACAACATCGAAAACTTCGATTACTAAACCCCAGGCGCCGCAGCGCCACCCCAGGGACTGCGGCGCCAAAACACCCAAACCCCACCAAAACCACCACCCAACCGAACAACACCCACCCCCACCAACACCACCCCAACAGGCGCGGCTGTCCCGTCGTCTTCCCCCCGCCCTCCACCACCCCAGGGACTGCGGCGCCACAACACCCACACCCCACCAAAACCACCAACCAACCGAACAACACGAGCCCCCACCAACACCGCCCCAACAGGCGCGGCTGTCCCGTCGTCTTCCCCCCGCCCTCCACCACCCCAGGGACTGCGGCGCCAAAACACCCACACCCCACCAAAACCACCAACCAACCTAACAACACTAACCCCCACCAACACCACCG
>JAHBVV010000034.1 GCA_019637335.1 Candidatus Hydrogenedentota bacterium
CTTTTTTGGTGGGTTTAGGCTGGAGGGCAGTTGAGAGTTGACAGTTGACAGTTGACAGTTGACAGTTGACGGCAGGGGCGGCAGGCGCGGCAGGGGCGGGGTGGACAAGGGACAGCTTGACGCCTAAAGCCTCCAGCCTCCAGCCTCCAGCCTCCAGCCTACAGCCTACAGCCTACAGCCTCCAGCCTACAGCCTACAGCCTGACGCCTCCAGCCTCCAGCCTCCAGCCTACAGCCTACAGCCTATTCGCGCATCTCCCCACAACAAAAAGTTGATCCGGCGCCCGTCCATTGAGTAGACTATGCGTCCCTTGCCGGAGTGGTGAAATTGGCAGACACGCATGGTTCAGGTCCATGTGCTCTTTACTGGGCGTGGAGGTTCAAGTCCTCTCTCCGGCACCATTATTGACATTGCAGGCCCCAGGGTGGCATAACCACCTTGGGGCTTGTTCTATGGTGCGCCGCCCTGTCGTGCGGGCTGGCGCGCGGTTCGGGGGGAGACACGCCGGTATGGCTCCGTGGGGGGCGCCCTGGCCGGGACGCGAATGCAGGAAATGGGAACGAGGACAGGGGCAGGAGTATTACTTCATGCTGGAATGGATCAATCCCGAGAGCGACATCGCCGTATTCGTGCAAATCGAAAACGAGGTGCGCTTTGCGATCGCCTCGGGAGCCCTCAAGGGCGGCGACAAGCTGCCGCCCGTGCGCGCCGTGGCGGAACGCCTCAAACTGAATCCCAATACCGTGGCGAAGGCCTACCGCGATCTTGAGATCACCGGTCTGGTCTACTCGCGCCGCGGCATGGGCATCTTCGTCCGCGATGGCGTCGCCGCCAAGTGCAAGTCGGATTGCCACGAGGACATCGCGCAGAAGATGCACACGGTAATCGCCGAAGCGAAGGCGGCGGGCTTGAAGGAATCCGATATCCGGAACCTGACCAAAGCCTGCTTCGCCGCCAAGGCCGCGCCCTACGCAACGGCGCCCCGGAGCGTGCTGGCCGCGCTCAAGGGCAAATAAGCCGCTCGCGGAGTTCGCGCAGTTGGTCTTGCGGGCGCCGCCGGTGTATGGTGGAGGCCTGACAGGCGGAGTGTTGCGCGCGGTGTGATGGGCGCGCCTGCGCGCGTCCGCCCCAGCCAGGGGAACGCCATGCGCTACGTACTCGCATTGGATCAGGGCACCACCAGCTCGCGCGCGCTGCTCTTTGGCCCGGACGGCCAGATTGCGGGTGTCGCCCAGACGGAATTCACGCAGCACTATCCCCGCCCGGGCTGGGTGGAGCACGATCCGGAAGAGATCTGGCGCACCCAGCTGGATGTCGCGCGGAAGGTCCTTGAGGAACAGGGGCTTGCCGCCGGGGATATCGCCGCGATCGGCATTACCAACCAGCGGGAGACGGCGGTCGTCTGGGATCGCGCGACCGGGAAGCCGCTGGGCAACGCCATTGTCTGGCAGGACCGCCGGACCGCGAGCCACTGCGACCGATTGCGCGAGGAGGGCCACGCCCGGCTGTTTCAGGAGAAGACCGGCCTTGTGCTCGACGCCTATTTCTCCGGCACGAAGCTCGCCTGGATCCTCGAAAACACCGAGGGTGCGCGGGAACGCGCCGAAGCCGACGAGCTCGCCTTCGGGACGGTCGATTCGTGGCTCGTGTGGAACCTGACCGGCGGGCGCCTGCACCTCACCGACGCCTCGAACGCCAGCCGGACCCTGCTCTTCAATATCCACACCGGCGCGTGGGACGATGAGATCCTCGAAGTGCTGAACATCCCGCGATCCATGCTGCCCGAGGTGTGCGATTCCAGCGCGGTGTACGGCGAGACCGATGCCGACCTGCTCGGCGCGCCCATTCCCGTCGCCGGCATCGCGGGCGACCAGCACGCCGCGCTCTTCGGCCAGCAGTGCATCGAGCCCGGCATGGCGAAGAACACCTACGGCACCGGCTGCTTCGTGCTGATGCACACCGGCGCCGATGCGGTCGCCTCGAAGAACAACCTGCTGACGACGGTCGCCTGGCGCCTGAACGGCCGGCTCGAATACGCCCTTGAGGGCAGTATTTTCATCGCGGGGGCCGCCGTGCAGTGGCTGCGCGACGAGCTGGGCATCTTTCAGGCCGCGCCCGATGTCGAGGCGCTGGCCGCGTCCGTGCCCGACAACGGCGGGGTCTACTTCGTGCCGGCCTTCGTCGGTCTCGGCGCGCCCCACTGGGACCAGTACGCCCGGGGGGCCATCCTCGGCCTCACGCGCGGGTCCAACAAGGCCCACATCGCCCGCGCCGCCCTGGAGAGTATCGCCTTCCAGGCCGCCGACGTGCTGGAGGCCATGGAAGCCGATGCGGGGCGGCCCGTCGCGGAGCTGCGGGTGGACGGCGGCGCCGCCGCCAACGATTTGCTCATGCAGATTCAGGCGGACCTGCTCCAGGCGCCGGTTGTGCGCGCGCAGGTCTTCGAGACGACCGCCCTGGGGGCGGCCTACCTCGCCGGGCTCGCGACCGGATTCTGGAAGGATCGGGAAACCATCGCCGCGCAGTGGCAGGCGGCGGGCCGTTTCGAACCCCAAATGAAACCGGCCGATCGCGACGCACTCCACGCGGGCTGGCGGAAAGCCCTCGAGCGCGCGAAGCACTGGGAGGACGGATGAACGCATCGCTGGCCAATCGCGCACCGGCGCGAGGCCCCACTGCAATTACCGGCCTGTCCATCGCTCCAGTTCCTGCCGTCCGTGTAACCCAGGCCCAGGAGGCGCCATCCACGCCATGAAACGCGAAGACATGATTGCCCAGCTTGAAGATCACCGCCAGCCCTGGGATCTGGCCATCATCGGCGGCGGGGCCACCGGCCTCGGCATCGCCATTGACGCGGCGGCGCGCGGCTACAAGACGCTTCTTCTTGAGCGCCGCGATTTCGCCCAGGGCACGTCCAGCCGCAGCACCAAGCTCGTGCACGGCGGCGTGCGCTATCTCCAGCAGGGCAACATTCCGCTTGTCATGGAGGCGCTCAAGGAACGCGGGATACTCCGGCAGAACGCCCCGCACCTCGTGCGCGACCAGCCCTTTGTCGTGCCCAACTACGACTGGTGGGAGGCCCCCTTCTACGGCATCGGCATGCGCGTGTACGATCTCCTCGCCGGCCGCTATGGCTTCGGCCCGTCGCGCAATCTATCGCGCGAGGAGACCATTGAACGCCTCCCCACCATCGAAACCGAGGGGTTGCGCGGCGGCGTCGTCTACCACGACGGCCAGTTCGACGACGCGCGCCTGGCCATCAACATGGCGGAAACCGCCGCGGAGCAGGGCGCGGTGCTGCTGAACTACATGCCGGTCACCCGCCTCATGATCACCGGCGACATCGTCACCGGGGTGGTCGCGCGCGATGCCGAAACCGATACCGAATACGAGATCGCCGCGCGCGCCGTGATCAACGCCACCGGCCCTTTCAGTGATGCTGTGCGCCGTATGGAAGATCCCGAAGCCCCCGCGCTCATCGCGCCAAGCCAGGGCGTCCACCTCGTGCTGCCGAAGGAGTTCCTCCCCGGCGAGAACGCCATCATGGTCCCGCACACCGACGACGGGCGCGTGCTCTTCGCCATCCCCTGGCGCGGCCACGTGGTCGTCGGCACGACGGACACCCCCATTGACGACATCCCCGAGGAGCCGCACGCCTTCCCCGAGGAGATCGAATTCCTCATGGGCCACGCCGCGCGCTACCTGTCGCGCGATCCCGGCCCGGAGGACGTGCGCAGCGTTTTCGTTGGCATCCGACCGCTGGTCCGTGCGGCGGGCGCCGAAAACACCGCCGCCCTCTCGCGCGATCACAGCCTGATGATCTCCCGGGGCGGGCTTGTCAGCATCGGCGGCGGGAAATGGACCACCTACCGCCACATGGCCGAGGATGCAGTCGACCAGGCCGCCACCCTCGCCGGGCTGCCCGAACGCCCCTGCGTTACGCGCAACCTCAACATCCACGGTTACCATCAGCACGCGAGCGAATTCGGCGAACTCGCGGTCTACGGTTCCGACGCGGTCGAGATTCGCGCGATCGTCCGGGAAGACGCCACGTGGGCGGAGCCGATTCACCCCGCCCTGCCCGTTACCGGCGCGGAGATTGTATGGGCGGCCCGCGAGGAAATGGCGCGGACCCTGGAGGACGTGCTCTCCCGCCGGACCCGCGCGCTCTTGTTCAATGCGCGCGCCAGCATGGAAGCCGCGCCCGCCGCCGCGCACATCCTCGCGCTCGTCCTCGGCCGCGACGAAGCCTGGCAGCACGCGCAGGTTGAAGCGTTCCGCGCACTGGCGGAGGGGTATATGCTGCCGTAGGGGGGGTGAACCCCCGAAGTCCGGGCATCGAGAATCAGTGGAAAACGGCTGTGCCACGCGATTCCGCTTCAGGCGGATTCGTGTGCCCGTCCTCCAGCGCGCCCGGAGCATTCCAGACGCACGCCGGCCCGCGGCTTGTTCCAGCCGCTCACGCTTTTCGTGCGCCATGTCGCCCGCTTGATGAACGACGGGCACACGAATCGGCGGCGCCGAATCGCGTGGCACGGGACAGGCCTCCGTGTTTTCAATACGGGCGATTTATGGATGGGATCCGCCAGCGCGCGGCGTAGTTCAGCCGCTTACGTTTTTCGTGCGCCATGTCACCCGCTTTTGGAAGGACGGGCACACGAATCGGCGGCGCCGAATCGCGTGGCACGGGACAGGGTTCACCCCAGATTCGCAAGGTCCGCCAGCAGCGCGTCCACGTCTTCCGGCGCGGTGTTCCAGGAGCACATGAAGCGCGCGCCGCCGCCGCCGATGAACTCGTAGAAACGCCACCCCTTCGCTCGCAGGACCTTCGCCACTGGGGCATTCAAGCGCGCGAAGACGGCGTTGGCCTCGCGCGGGTAGAGCAGAGCGACGCCCAGGCGCGTGAAACCTTGCGCGAGTTGTTCCGCCCGGGCGTTCGCGTGCGCCGCGTGCCGCAGGTAGGCGCCGCTCTCCAGCACGCCGAGAAAGGGCGCGGCGAGAAAGCGCATTTTCGAGCCCAGCTGACCCGCCTGCTTGCAGCGGTAGCCGAATTCCTCGGCCAGATCCTTCCGGAAAAAGACGACGGCCTCGCCCGCGGCCAGGCCGGCCTTCGTGCCGCCGAGACAGAGCACGTCCACGCCCGCCTCCCACGTGATGGCGCGCGGCGGGACCCCGAGCGATGCGATCGCGTTGGGCAGGCGCGATCCGTCGAGGTGGATCCGAAGGCCATATTTTCGCGCCAGCGCCCAGACGTTCCGGAGCTCTTCGGGCGTGTACACCGTGCCCGATTCGGTGGCCTGGGTGATGCTGATGACGCGCGGCTTCGGGTAGTGGATATCCTGCCGCCGGGTGATCTGGTGTTCCAGCGCCGCCAGGTCCACTTTTCCGTTTGCTCCGCCCACGGTCAGGATCTTCGTTCCGTTGGAGAAGAATTCCGGCGCGCCGCACTCGTCCGTCTCCACGTGGGCGCGCTCGTGGCACAGCACGCTGTGGTAGCTCTCGCAGAGGCTCGCCAGCGCCAGCGAATTCGCCGCGGTGCCGTTGAACACGAAGAACACTTCGCAATCCACCTCGAAGAAATCGCGGATGGCGTCGGCCGCCGCGCGGGTGTAGCCGTCCTCGCCATAGGCCGGGGCGAAGCCCGTGTTCGCGCGATCCAGCGCGGCCCAGGCCTCCGGACAGATCCCGCTGGCGTTGTCACTGGCGAAGGCGTCGTAATTCGGCTCGGGCATGTGGTCTCCTTTTGCTTGGCGCGTTCCTCCCCGTAGACCGCCCGCCATGCATACCGCGGCGCGCCCGCGGGCTGCTAGCGGCGGTTGCCCGGCCTCACGCGCCCGGGCCATTCCGATTGGTCCAGCGTGGTTCCGTCGAGCCCTTTCAGCTTCACCGTCATCCGCTCGCCCTCCCGGGGAATCTCGATCAGGATGTACGACGGATCCGGGCTGAAGAACTTCGATCCCGCGCGGTCCCGGTAGTCGTCGCCGGACTTGAGCCCCGCGTTGAAATAGGGGAAGCCCTTCACCTCGGCGCGCTCCGCGAAGCTGCCAAAGCCAGATAGTGCGGCGGAACCCTGGCGAATGGCGGTTTCCCACGCGCCGCCCGCCGCCGAGCGCACGTTGGCGTTGGACTCGTTGTAGTACGTGATCAGGAAGCGCTGGTGGCGGTTGCGGATCGCGTCGCGGTACCAGCGAAACTGTTCGGAGGCGCGATCGAGCGGGAGGCAGCTTTGCCGGGGCGTGCCGACATCGCGGATGTGGCTCAGGTCCAGCGCGATCAGCCCGACGCCGAACGCCGGCACGTCGAATTGATAGTAGCGCCCGTCACCCGGGAGCGGAAAGAAGGCGCGGAAGGCGGTCGCTTCCAAGTCGTACAGCGGCGATTCGTTCTCGTCTTCCAGATAGCGGATCTGGCGATCGTGGTTTCCCAGGGCCGGCAGAAAGGGCGTCCGCGCGAAGAGATCCGGATAGAGGCCCACCAGGCGCGAGAACGGCGCCGTGTATCCGGGCGCGCCCGGCGACTCCAGCGAGGCCACGTCGATCACCATATCCCCGCAGGAAAGCAGCAGGTGCGGGTCATCCGCCAGGACCGCATCCAGGGACGGCCAGAGGTACCAGTTGGCCGCCGCCGCAATGCGCAGCGTGTCCCCCGAGTAGGACTTCACGGGGAACACCGCGGATTGCGCGTCGCCCGCCGTCACGCGGTAGTACAGCGCGCCCTCGGCGGGGAACGGGATAGACACGTGGTGTAATTGCACGGGCTCGGCGCGCTCGACCGATTCGCCCAGGGCTTCCGTGGGGCCGTACTCCACGCGCGACGGGCCCGGGGCGTCCGTTTCCCAATTCACCATCAGCTTGGACGGATCGCCGGTTTCGTGTGTGAGCCAGAGGCGCGTGATATCGGCCGCGTGCGCGTTTCGGGAGGCGGCGGAAAGGCACAACATCGCAATGAGGCAGGGAAAACGGTGGAGCGACATGGGCGATCCTCAGGGGTTTCAGAGAGTTGTTGCTTGTGGCCCGTATTATCCGGCCTGGCGCGATTGAAGACAACAAAACGGGCGGGGCGCGCGGCCGGCTGGCGCGGGCATTGAACACCGCAACAAAACCGGTATACACTCCACGCAACACAACATTGTCCCAGGGGGCAGTTTGCCTGGGGCAGACACAAGGGGACCAACCCATGCGCGCATCAAGTCTGCACCTCCAGCGCAGCGCCGAAGCCCTCCTCGGCTACCTGCGGGGGATCACCTGCGACGGCCACCTCAGCGACCTCGAAATCGCCAACCTCCAGGGCTGGCTCGAAACCCACGACGCCCTCCGCCAGCACTGGCCCTTCGACGAACTCAGCGCGCGATTGGAATCCATCCTGCGGGATTCCGTCATCGATGAAGACGAGCGCGCCGAACTCCTCGAATGGTGCGCCGACCTATCGCTGGATACCAATCCGGCCTACGATCTCATCGATATGGCCACGCGCCAACTGCACGGCGTCCTCCATGGGATTCAATCCGACGGCAAGGTCACCGAAGACGAGGTGTACGGCCTCCGGGATTGGCTTTCTGCCAAATAATTGCGATCACATCGTTTTCAATGCGAAATCTCTATCCATCACAAAAAGTGTGAGGTAAAAAATGCCACTGCGCGGCGGATCTAGCGACAAATTAGGAAATCGCTATGAAGGTTGGTGGACCGTATCATGCCTTCTTGGCATCCTGGCAAGCGAGGCGGAATCAATCCGCATAGAGGAGCCAGGTGAAGACTCAATAGAATTCGTTCTCGTAAAAAGAGGCAAGAAGGAGTATCACCAGGCAAAGCGGAACACGCCATTGGGCTCATGGACAATTGCAGCGCTTGGATCGACTAAAGTCGGTGTGCTGAAGGCAATCAAGGAAAAGCTCTCAGGCAGCGACTCGAAATTCTTATTCGTGTCTGGAAGCGAATCTCGCGAGCTTAAGGAACTTACTGATCGTTCGAGAGACGCCGAATCGTACGAAGAATTCACGACCAAATTCCTTCAAGCCAAAGCTCATTCTGAGAATTTCCAAAAGCTCCAGCGATTTTGGGATGACGTCGCTCCCGAAGTTGCATATGAACTGCTGCAACGGCTAACCCTGAGGACAATTGACGAGCGAGGTCTCGTCGAAAGCACAAGAAATCATAGTCGGGCACTGTTTCTTGAAAGACCCGAGACCGTTCTGGCTGAACTTCGAAGTATTGTACTTGATTCCGTTCATCAAACATTGACCCGGGACGATCTGATCACCAGCTTGAGAGACTCTGGAATTCAGCTCCGCAGGATTCAAAATCCGCAAGATGTTCCGAACGTTGTCCGTCAGGCAACAGACGCGTACTTGGAGAGTATCCGTCGTAAGTTGATCGGCGGAACACTGATCCCGCGAGAGGCGGTGGAATCCCTATGCCAGAAGGTGCTGGCCAGCACGGAGAGTATGGAGATCGCCATAGTTGGAAAGGCTGGTGGTGGGAAGACTGCGAGCCTTCTTCATCTAGCGCAGGGGCTTGTGGATGGAGGAGTTTCGGTGCTGGCATTCCGATTGTACCCATTGGAGCCCGTTTACAATTCTAAACAGCTTGGCGAAAAAATTGGCTTGGAAGAATCCCCAGCGCTCATCGTCTCCAGCTTGTCGGCCACTGGACCGTCGGCGATCTTAATAGACCAACTTGACGCGCTTAGCATAGTTTCAGGTCGTGGAACGGAAGCGTTCTACGAAACGTTGGAACAAGTCTTAAGCGAAGTGCGTGGATTGAGAACGCCGCATCCGATACATGTCATTGTTGCTTGCAGAAGTTTCGACTGGAGTAATGACGCGCGATTCAGGAGCATGCTGCGAAATAACCACTTGAACTTTGAAGTGTCTGACTTCTCCATGGATGAGGTCGAGCATGTGCTCTCGGACCACAGTTTTGACGTCAGCGGTTTTCAAGAGAGGCAGACTAGACTCCTGTGTCTTCCACGCAATCTATACCTGTTCCTCGAGTCCCACATTGGTTCGGAACGGGAATTTAAGTTTCTGACCGAGAAGGACCTTTTTGACCAATACTGGGACGAAAAGCGAGGAGCGATAAATTCGCGATTGACGTCACATCGAGACAACTGGGATGTCGTGATCCAGAGTATTGTCGAAATCATGAGAGACTCCGAACAACTATTCTCACCGAAAGAAAAGCTTGATGCCCTTGACCAAGTCTACTTGGACGCAATGTGCTCGGAGAGCGTGTTGACTTTCGATGGCAAACGATATGGGTTTGGTCATGAGAGTTTTTATGACTACTGTTTCGCTCGCAAATTTGTTGCCAATGGTCAGAGCCTCTGTGAAGTGCTGAAGGAGGGCAGCCAAGGGCTCTTTGTCCGGTCTATGGTGAGACAGGTCCTTATGTACATGCGTGATTACGATTCTCCGACCTACATTCAACAAGTTGATTCGCTACTGAGTGATAACCACATTCGGATTCACATAAAGGACTTGGTGCTGGGGCTTTTGGCTTCAGCGCCACAACCAAAACTTGAAGAGTGGAAGCTCTTCAATACTCGAATCGATAATCTCTTCAAATTGGCCTCGGAGAATTCGCAATATGGGACCCTGGAAGCGTTAGTTTGGCAGTATTTTTTCTTGTCACCATCGCTTTTCGGAATGGCGCATTCCGAAGGCGACTTGAAGCGGTGGTTAGCGTCAGTCGGCGACCAATCCATTAATATTCTTATTCACTACTTCTACTACGAACAGCGGCATCACGCGGAAGTGATCGCGGAATTGCTGGAACCGTACGTCGGAGTAAGTCCCGTCTGGGATGATCGATTAAGAAGAGTCATGGAAGGCGCCTCGAGTGGAGACAGTAGACGGTCGTTCGACTTATTCTTGAAATTGCTTGAACTTGGGGTGCTTGACTCAGCCCGCGATAGATGGATCGGCAACGGAACATTCTGGTCAATGTGCAGTTCATGGTCGGACAGCAGGCCAGACTGGTTAGCTGAATTGATCGCACGGTGGTTGGCAAGACGACTTCAGTTGTTTTTGGATTCCGGCAGGTCTACATGCCAGCCTGCTTGGAGGGGATTCCTGGAGAATGACAGTGATGTGAAACATATACTCATGGAAGTGGCGCAGAAGGCTCCAGCGGAGTATGTGAAATATGTATTGCCAGTTGTGTTGCAGATCATTGAGGAAGCTGTGGTTAAAGGCAGAGATGAGCTACCACGGGTCGACTACGTGGAGAGGATATATCATGTCAGCGAGTCCAGTATGACCCGAGGCATCCTGAGAGAATCGCTTTTTTCTGCACTTGATTCATTGCGGGGGGAGCGGGGAACCATATTCCTGAATGCCGTACAAGACTTGCGGGGCAGGAACACATATTTTTCGAACCATCTCCTGCTGCGACTTTACACCAGTAGCGCGAGCCAATTAGCGGAAGTTGCGGCGGAACTGCTCTGTAATGAGCCATGGCGTTTGTCCTGCGGATACGCAGACAGCGAGTATTGGGTAGCGGCGAGGCTGCTGGGGGAGATTCTTCCCCATCTTGCGGCGGATGATCGTGAAAGGCTTGAGCGAGTTGTACTGGATTTTGTGCCGAAATGGGAGCGCCAAAGAAAACACAATGGATACTTGCAGCATGGGCAGGCATGCTTTGAACTGCTGTCCGGTATACCTGAGAAGCTATTAAGCCCAACTGGGCGAAAGCGTTTGCAGGAGTTGGTCCGCAAGTTTGGATCACCAAGCGGTCCGCCCCAAAACACAAGCGCGAGCTTCGTAACGTCGCCCGTTCCCCACGATGCAAGTGGGAAGATGAGTAACGACCAGTGGATTCGAGCGATCAAGAAGTACAACGATGAGAGTTCCGGTAGGTGGTTCCAGACCCCGGGTAAGGGCGGACCAGCTCAGTTGGCTGGCGAATTGGAGCTTTGCGTCAAGAGTGAGCCGGAGAGATTTGCAAAATTGGCCCTGGTGTTTCCAAGCGGGACAAATCCCGTGTTTTTTTCCCGTATTCTGCGTGGATTGAAAGTATGCGAAGGTTTCGACAAGGTAAAAACAGAGCTGTGCCGAAGGGTGATCTCCGAGTATAAAGTAGAATGTGGCACGGAACTTGTCGAAATCTTACCGAGTTTTCAAGGTCCAATTCCTGAAGATTTGTTGGATTTCCTGCGGTGGACGATTGCAAATCACCCGGATCCGGCGACCGAATTGTGGGACCAGGACAGCAATGGGGGTGGAAAGTACTACGGAGGCGACATATACGATTGTGGACTGAATACAACCCGAGGCGCGGCGGCAGGCGTCCTCCGCGAACTAGTCCGAAAAGAGCCAAAGCTCATAGATACCTTGAGAGATACGTTGACGAGACTAATCGGCGATCCAAGTATTGCGGTGCGCTCATGCGCGGCGACCACACTTCAGGTTGTTTACTGGCACAACGAAGACCTGGCAGTAGAATTGTTCCAAGAACTGGTCAACACAGACGAGCGCCTACTCGGAACTCATTATGTTCAGGAATTCCTGCACTGGTCACTTCGACACCACATTGAGGATGTGCGCAATATTGTATTGCGGATGTTAGTCTCTGGCCACAGTGAGGTGAGACGAGGTGGTGGACGTCTCGCGGGACTAGCGGAACTATACCATGAGAGCGAGGCAAGTCTAGCGGCGTCAGCGATGGCGGGGGACACGGCATCCCGCTTAGGAATTGCCGAAATTGCCGCAAAAAACCTTGGTATTCAGGATTGCCGGTCTTTGTGCGAAGATAAACTTCTCGTGCTCTTCAATGACGAAAATGAGGACGTTCAAAAGTGTGTGGCTACTTGTTTTCGTTCCTTGGAAGGAAAACCCGTTGAAGAATTTGAGAGACTGATTGAAGGATTTTGTCGAAGTAAAGCGTTCGAGACAGATTCGAGCGAACTTATCGAGTTGCTTGTCCAATCTACCTATCGTGTGCCAGGTGTGCTGGCAAGCACTTGTGAGCGGTATCTGAAGTGGTTTGAAAAGCGTAGCGAAACTGGGGCCAGAGACCTTGCGTATGGAGTAAGCATGAAACTAGTGTCGCAATTGATCTTCCGGATATATCAGCAGCATAAAGGAGACGTATGGGGCACGAAAGCCCTAGATCTGATTGACCGCATGTGCCTTGTGGGGGTCTCAGAGGTTAGAGGCGGACTTTCCGAATTTGATCGGTGACTAGGTCTCGGTCTGTTGACGGGACCGCCAGTTTTTGTTCTTTAATTGTTGGGCATTTTCCCTTGCCTACAAAGGTAAACCTCCACCCCGCCGTTTGGTCTCTCCCGGCTTCCCAAGGCTCCCGAAAAGGGGGTACAATAATCGGGCCAGGCCGCTGTAATGTCACCTTGCTCGAATGAGCCCACGGGAGATTCGGAAATGAGCCAGCCCAGAATCGCCATACCGCAGGAGGAGATCGAAGCCTTTTGCCGGAAATGGCGCGTGCGCGAGTTTTCTCTCTTCGGCTCCGTCCTTCGCGACGACTTTCGCGACGACAGCGATGTGGATGTGCTGGTGGAATTCGACGCGGCCGCCCCGTGGAGCCTGTGGGACTGGCCGTACATGATCGACGAGTTGAAGGCTGTTTTTGGCCGCGAGGTGGACTTGGTGGAGAAGGACGCCCTTCGGAACGAGCAGCGCCGCAGGGCCATACTTTCGGAGCATCGGGTGCTTTATGCCGCTTAGCGAACGGGATACGGCGCTCCTGGAGGACATGCTCGTCCACGCCTGATTGATAAGCGCGTTCGTCGAAGGGATTTCCGTTGATCAGTATCTGGCGGACAGGAAAACCCAGCTTGCCGTTGAACGGCTCATAGAGATCATCGGGGAGGCGGCCCGGGGAATGTCCAAGGCTTTTCGGGACAGCGAACCTGACATACCCTGGCGGGGCATAATCGGACAGCGAAACGTGCTGGCGCACGAGTACGGCGAAGTAAAGCAGGAACGCATATGGAATGTCGCGCCGCGAGAAATTCCCATCCTGATAGGGCATCTTGAACGGCTGACGTCCGCGGATCCCGAATGATGCGGGGGTGGGAAGCCGCCATTGATCGTGACGCAACGATTACCGCACCCGCGCCGCCGATGGAACCGTGAGGCAAGGGGGAGGCAGGCCGGATTCTCATGCCGCGGTTCTACTGATGTAGCCACAAAGAGCACAGGGCAGCCTCTGGCCGCAACCAAAAAAATAATCACCACGAAGGGCACGAAGGGCACGAAGGGCACGAAGAGAAAGGGAGAAGGGCTTTAACCGCAGAGAACGCAGAGAACGCAGAGGATGGCTCTTGTACGCAGATGAAGTAGTTGGTTGAATGGGGGTGCGTTTTTGACCACGAATGGACACCAATGCACACGAATGCGCCTCGAGCGGCCACTGGCCGCGATCAGGATTTGTGACCACGGATGACACGGATGACACGGATAGCAATTGGTTCCGGTCGTTGAGGCGTGCCGGCGGCTGCGTGCGACTTTCGACGCAGCCTGTTCGGATTGTTCAGCATCGGAATTGTAGCGGGGTTGATCGGGTGGCGGGCTGCTTCTTCTCGTTTTGTTCGAGTTTCGCTTCAATCCGTGTCATCGGTGTAATCCGTGGTCAATAGAAGAATATCGGCCACGATATTCATGGGACGACCCGGAAATTCTCCTTGGAGTTTCCAATTCGTAAATGCTTTTACAACAGATTGTTATGGAGATTTTGCGCGCAAGAACTTGCAGAAAAAACAAGAAAATGACGGATGGTAGTACAAAGTGCACAAGGAAACGCTGCAATGTTCTTTGTGCTCTCTGTGAACTTTGTGGCTAAAACCTATTCTTCCAGCGGCAGGGCGACGTCCTCGAAGTTGTCCATCATGCGATCGCCGCGCATGCGCTCGAGGGCCATGTGGGCGTCGCCGGCGCTTAGGGTCACCTGGTCTTTGCTGCAATAGCGCCGCCAGGTGATGTTGCCGTTTTCCTTTTCCTTGTTGCCGATGATCCAGATACTCGGCACCTTGTGGGTGATGGCGTTGCGGATTGTTTTGAGTTCTGAGACCGCCAGCACTGCAGTTGTAGAACTACCTAAGATACATTTTCCCTTTACAAACGGAACATTCTAGTTCTTTGCAGTTCATGTATTCGGCCAAGTCCAAGGCGTAAGTGATGTTATCGGCCTGAGAATCTGGAGCAACATTGGCGTTGTATTCATTAAGGTCGTGCGCACCATCCACATCATCGGGAGAGCTTTGAGATCTTGGAAAATACAACGTTCTCAAGCCACAATCGGGATTTGAACATACGTAAAGTTTGGTCATCCTGAAATTGTCCATTGTCCGTTCTCCTCGAAGTTGTTCCATCAGCTTTTTTGCATTTTCGATGCTCATAGTCTCTTGGTCTTTGCTGCTATACCGCCGCCAGGTGATGTTGCCGTTTTCCTTTTCCTTGTTGCCGATGATCCAGATGTTCGGGATCTTGTGGGTGATGGCGTTGCGGATTTTTTTGTTGAAGCTCTCGTTGCTCTCGTCGATCTCGGCGCGGAAGAGGCTTTCGCGGAGTTCGCCGGCGATCTGGTGGGCGTAGCCGGCGACGTCGTCGTTGACGGGGATGAGCTTGACCTGCACGGGGGCCATCCAGGTGGGGAAGGCGCCGCCGTAGAGCTCGATGAGGAAGCTGATCATGCGCTCGTGGGTGCTGAGGGGCGCGCGGTGGATGATGAACGGGGTCTTGTGCGATCCGTCGGAGTCCACGTATTCGAGGTTGAAGCGTTCCGCCACCACGAAGTCGAGCTGGCAGGTGGAGACGGTCTCTTCGCGGCCGAGGAGGTTCTTTACCTGGATGTCGATCTTGGGGCCGTAGAAGGCGGCTTCGCCTTTCTCCTCCTCAAACTCCACGCCGAGATTGTGCAGCACCTCGCGCACGACGGCCTCGCTCTGGAGCCATTCCTCGGTCTTGCCGGCGAACTTGTCCGACGCGGGGTCGTGGAGGCTCAGGCGCACGCGGAAGTTGCCCATGCGCAGGTGGCCGTAGTAGTAGCTGTACATGTCCATGACGGCGCGGAATTCCTGCTCCACCTGCTCGGGGGTGCAGTAGATGTGGGCGTCGTTCATGCACATGGCGCGGACGCGGAGCAGGCCCGCGAGGGAGCCGTGCTTCTCGTAGCGGTAGGTGTTGCCGTATTCCGCCAGGCGGAGCGGGAGGTCGCGGTAGGAGTGGGGCCGCGCCGCGTAGATCTTGTGGTGGTGCGGGCAGTTCATCGGGCGGAGGTAATATTCGTCGTGATCGTCCACCACCATGGCGGGGTACATGGAGTCGGCGTAGTAGGGGAGGTGCCCCGAGCGGTGGTAGAGGTCGCCGCGGGTGATGGCGGGGGTGCTCACGCGCTGGTAGCCCGCGCGGAACTCGATCTCGCGGGCCCACTGCTCCAGTTCGTCCCGCACCACGGCGCCATTCGGCATCCACATCGGCAGGCCCACGCCCACCTCCTCGTCCATGAAGAAGAGGTCGAGTTCCTGGCCCAGTTTGCGGTGGTCCCGCTCCATGGCGAGCTTGCGCCGCTCGATGTAGCCGTTCAATTCGGCCTTTGACTCAAACGCCAGCCCGTAGATGCGGGTGAGCATCGGCTTCTTCTCGTCGCCGCGCCAGTAGCTGCCGGAGATGCGGTCCAGCTTGAAGCAGGCCTTCGGCACCTCGCCGGTGTGCGCCAGGTGCGGCCCCTCGCACATGTCGATAAAGGGGCCATTCACATAAAAGCCGAGGCCCTCGGGGCCCGCTTTCCCGGTTTCCACCAGTTCCCGCGCGTATTCGATCTTGTAGGTCTGGTCCGTCGCCGCGAGCAGTTCCCGCGCCTCTTCCAGCGACCTGTAGGACTGCTCGAAGGGCTGTTTTTCCTTGATGATGCGGCGCATGGCGTTCTCGATCTGTTCCAGGTCGCGCTCGCCGATGGGTTCGCCGCCGAAGTCGAAGTCGTAGTAGAACCCGAACTCCACGGGCGGGCCGAAGGCCATCTTGGCCTGGGGGCGGATTTCGAGCACGGCCTGGGCCATGATGTGGGCCAGCGAATGGCGCACTTTATAGATAAAAGACTGCTTCGGGTCGTCGTGGGGCTGGCTGCACATGGTTCGGGGGGTCCTGTAAAAGTCGAAAAGGCGCCCGGCCACGTGAACACGGCCGGGCCTTAAAAGGGCGTCTGGAAAGCGCGTAGAATAGCAAGATCGGCGCTGTTAAGTCCATTGGCCATGCGCATTTTGCCACCTGACATGCGGAACGCTCTGCGTCAGTGGCGGCGGCAGATTAGATGTATTCCGCCGCGGCACGACGACGCCAGAAGTTGGCCAACGCCTGATCGATGCTCTCCCGCTCGAACTCGTCGGCTTCGCGCATGAACTCCAGATAGGCGACGATGGCCGCCGACTGCGCCTTGTCGAAGACGGCCAGCCTGTGGCTGGAAGCCTCGAAGCATGTCCGCTCCCCGTAGCGCTGCGGGTTGACCTTCGTCGCCCGGCCGGCGTCCGTCAACCCGTGGGTCAGGTGGAACACCGGAGTCGTCGACCCCAGCCGCCCGTCGAGGTCCGCGATCAGGTATGCGGGGAGGTAGAACCGAAACGCCTCGTCGGAGAAGAAGCTCAGCGCCGAGTGGTATCCGTCCGGGGCCTGGTCCAGAAAAGCGGGATCGAGCGCGCTCCAGTCGGTCTTCCCTTTGAACTCCTGCTCCAGCAGGTACGGCTCATCACCTTCATCGCCCCGGCGCAAACACCAATCGCCCGGGTACTCGACTCCCGCAAACGCGGACCGGATCATCGACTTCAATGTCTCAGCGTCCACCAAATCTCCCCCTTTGAGGGCTCCGGTTCAGCAACAGGCCGCGCAGCGGACCGTCCGCTGCAACAGGTCATGAGTATTTCATTCAAAATAATCGATGAAAACATCTTTTTTGAAGTCTTTAAAGCACACACGATACCAATCATGGGAGTCGTCAAATATTCTATAAATATCTTCATATAGTGACGCTATGTTCTCCAAATTTTTCTCCACCTCTCCCAGAGTTGTCTTTTTGGTCAATTTGTGGACAATCTGATTTCGACGTTGATTGAAATCACTACATTTGCTGATAAACGATTCTTTTTCAGGAAACTCTATCCCATCACCCAATTCCGCTAAGGCAGAGCCAAACATCGGTCTATTTCTTTTTGGAAACTTTATCTTTGCCGGGTGAATGGATAACTCGATAAAGAACCTCGAATCTGCAATTAGCAAACGCACCATTTCTTCACAGAGTTGATGATAAATAAGCAAGGCAGCAAGATAGCCCTCGATTGTGTTCTGCTTGATCGCCCTGCTTGCCAGGTCGTCAAGTTCCTGCATGAAGTTCGGATTCTCGAAGGAAGGCCAATGCTCTGAATTGTTGATTTGTTGTATCAAATCCATTCATATACCCCTTAAGACTCATAAGGAAAACACGCAAGGAGCGGCTTGACTGGCGAGCAGCGGCTTAACTATATCACAGCGACGGGCACCCTTGACGGTCTGGATTTCGACTTTGATCGCAAGAAATTTCGTTGGGAGCGCCCGCCACACCCAGTTGTTGGACATGACCGCCCACGCCACCCCGGCGCGGGAACCGAACTGGCTGTTCGGGGTCACCCAAGCATCCCATGGCGAGGGCACCGCGATTCATGGGAAGCAATTGCGGCAGCCAAGTCATGCTGCGCTACTTGGGGAGTGCCGCCACGTCGTATTTACAGCGCCGGATCGTCCGCAAACCACCAGAGCACGGCATGGTTGCCCAGCAGCAAGTTCAGGTTTCCTCCCCTCAGAAGGAACTAATGACTTCCTGGGGCAGTTCGTCAAAGTCGTCAGCTATCCAGATTTTGCCCGCCCAGCGACCTGGCTCACGAGGGGCTTTGATTTCCGTATAGGCGACCAACTTTGCCACAGGCTCGCCGGCGTTTGCGATGACAATTTCCTCACCTTCCTTGACTTCCCGAAGAAGGCGCGACAGCTGTGTCTTGGCTTCGTGAATGTTGACGGTCTTCATGGCCTATTCCTTAATTGACTAAACTAAGTTTAGTCTAAATTGGAAGGTTGGTCAAACCCGATCTTTGTGCCCCTTAAGCACTTTGTGGTTGGCGTCTACATTCCTATCCACCGGTCCCGCGGCAGAGTAGCGCGCCCAAGTGCCCTTTTTTGCATTGGGTGCGGGTAATGTAGCATGGGGCGATAAGGAAAGGAGCATTGTATGTTTGCGCAAGTACAGGGAATTCGTTGGGGGCTGGCCGGTGCGCTGGCGGTGCTAGTACTGTCCGGCTTCGCGCGAGCCGCGGAGCGGCCGCCAAACTTCATCGTCATCCTCACCGACGATCAGGGCTACGGCGATCTGGGCTGCTACGGGGCGGAGGGCATCAGGACGCCCGAGATCGATCGCATGGCGGCGGAGGGCACGCGGTTCACGTGTTTCTACGCGACCGCGCCGATCTGCACGCCGACGCGTGCGGCGTTGATGACGGGGAGCTATCCGCCGCGCGTGGGGCTGGGGACACCGCTGCACACGCCGGACAGGTACGGGCTGAATCGGGAGGAAATCACGCTGGCGGAGTTGCTGAAGGAGGCGGGCTACGCCACGGGGTGCGTGGGCAAATGGCACCTGGGCCACCACGAGCCCTTCCTGCCGTTGAACCACGGCTTTGACTTCTACTACGGCACGCCCATGGGGCACATGTTCTTTACCACGGTCGAGGAATCCAAGCGGACGGATCACTTCCTGCGGAACGGGGAACGGATACCGCACCCCCCGGCGGAGGACTTGACGGAACTGTTCACCGACGAAGCCGTGGCGTTTATCGAGCGAAACCGCGAAAGACCGTTCTTCCTCTACCTGGCGCACACCATGCCGCACATCCCACTGCTGCCCCCGGCGGATTTTCGCGGGAAGAGCGAAGGCGGCGTCTACGGCGACATCATCGAATCGATCGACGCGAGCACCGGCCGGGTCTTGCAGGCGGTCCGCGACGCCGGGCTGGCGGAGAATACCTACGTCATCTTTACCTCGGACAACGGCCCGAATCCCGGCGACGGATCGCCGGGGCCCTACCGGGGTGGGAAGCATGGCGCGTACGAAGGGGGCGTGCGCGTTCCGGGCATTGTGTGGGCGCCGGGGCGCGTGCCCGCGGGGGGCGTCTGCGATGAACTGGCGAGCACGATGGACCTGTATCCCACGCTGGCCAGGCTTGCAGGCGCGGAGGTCCCGGCGGATCGGATTATCGACGGTCGGGATATCACGCCGCTGTTTCACGGGGAAGCGGGCGCGAAATCGCCGCACGAGCAGTTTATCTACTATGTGCGGGAGGGGAAGACGGGCGGCATCCGCGTTGGAGACTGGAAGTTGCTGGTGGATGTGAAGGCGGGGCCGTGGAATCATACCGGGGAGGCCCTGTACAACCTGGCGGAAGATCCGTCGGAACAGAAAGACCTTGCGGCGGAAAGGCCGGAGAAGGCCGCTGAATTGAGGAGGAAACTGGAGGCCGCGGACGGGGAGCTCCGCAGGAATGCGCGGCCGGCGGGAGTGCTGAAATGAACGGATGGAGGGAATTCCGAGCGCGGCCTGGATATCTCCGGGCGCCGCGATTCCAGTTCGCCGCATTGTTGGTGTCTATTGCGGTGTTTTTTCCACCGGAAAAGACTTTCGCTCAGATCCGGGCGCTCGGCTGGCCGGATGCGACGGCGAATGACGTAATCCCGTACGACGGCAGCGGGCTGACCCATGGCCCCTTGCTCGGGCGCCCGGCGGCCACGAGCATGCGGGTGTGGGTGCGGACGGCGGCGCCGGGACCTTTCCGGGTGGTGTATGCCCCTTCGCTGCCGCTCTCGGCGGACGGGCCGGGCGTTGCGGGCGAGACGAACGCCGGGGACGACAACACCGGCGTCGTGGACCTGACGGGATTGGCGCCCGACACGCGGTACTACTACGGCATCGTACTTAACGAACGCATCGTGGATACCCGGAACGATTTCGCGCCCGGCTTCCCTTCCTTCCGAACGCTGCCGGACTGCGCGTCCTACGCGGACGAACGATACAACCCGGACGGCCGCTTCAATTTCAGCTTTGGCGTCGGCTTTGGCGCGCGGCAGACCTCCAGCGAACCCATGTACCGCGATGCGCCGGGTTTCCACTCGCTCAATGCGCGCTATGCGGACCGGCTGTCGTTTTTCATCATGAACGGCGACTACATCTACGAGGAATTCCGAACGGCACAGAACCGCCCGCACGAGGCGGAGATGTTCCGCGCGGACTACCGGAGCTACATGGAGCACGGGCTCGCGATGACGGAATTTCAGCGCCGCGTGCCGTGGCTCTACACCTACGACGACCACGAGACCTTCAGCGACCTCGAAGGCGCCGGCGAGATCGGCCTGAAGCAGGGCAAGTGGCTCTACCGGGATCGATCGCTCGGCCCCTGGTATGAATACGCGGGATGGGCCAACTACCCCGGCCCGCAGCGTGGCGAAATCTACCGGGGCGAGGCGGAGGTCAAAGCGGGCGGCGATGTGCTGCACGATCCCAACGCCGATTTCACGCAACTGCGCCCCGAAACCATCAGCACCCTGCTCGTGGACATGGGCCAGAAGAACCAGGGCGTCTACGGCTTGGTGGAAACCATCGACGCGCATCATGTCCGCGTAACGCCGGCCTTCGCCGAGAATGAAACCTGCACCTACAGCATCGGCACACACCACTATTTCGACTGGCGCGTTGGCAACTGCCATTTCTTCGCGCTGGACACGCGCGGCGAGCGCACGCGCTACCTCGCGAAGAAGGTCAACGATCCCGATCGCTTCCTGCTCGGCGCAACGCAGGAGAAATGGCTGCTGGACGGCATCGCGGGAACCGACGCCGACTTCATCTTCATCGTGTCGAGCGTGTCCTGGATGATCTACCACACGAACTTTCACATGTATAAGGATCCGGCGGAGATCCCGCCCGGCCCCGCGGCCAAGGAGGACGGCTTCCTCGGGGCGATCCAGGAGCGGGATCGCCTGTTGGCGGCCCTGGATGCCATCGAGAAGCCGGTGATCATCTTCACCGGCGACCTGCACAACGCCTTCGCCGTTCAAATCAGCGACAACGTGTGGGAATTCATGACGGGGCCCTTCAATTCCTTCAACCACCCCATTCTCACCGCCGGCAATCCGCCGCCGCCCTACGGCGGCTGGTTCGACTCCGCTGGCACGAACGTGAAGATCAAGTGGGTGGCCGGATTCCCCAATGAAATGAGCTACCAGCGCCTTACCAACAAGTACTACGGAATCGTACAGGTAAACAACGCCCTCAAGTCGGGCCGCCAGGAGGGCCCGGGCCTCCACTGGGTCGCCTACGACGAGCCCCAGGTCATCGTGCAGTTCATCGACGCGTACACCGGCGAAATGGTCTACGCCGAAGGCATCTCAACCGCCGATGCGAAGCCCGCTTCACAGGGGGGACGCGGGGCGGCCAAACAAATCGATCAGTGAACGCGCGCAACAGAAACATTCTTGTCGCGTATGGTTATTCGCCCGATCATTGATCGGGCGTCCGCCACGGCAATCGCATTTAAACGTCCAACTCGAGCCGAGCGCCACATGAACCACCTTCAATGTTATAAAGGGCGCGTGTTGGAGCGCTGGCATTTCGCCTGTGGCGAATCCCTGACCTTGCCGGCACAGATGCCGGCGCTCCAAAACGCTCACAATCGTTGATTCAAGGTTCCAAATCGAATCAAATCTACGCCCATATACCGAGATCGAGTTTAAATGCGGCTCATCCGGTTTGAGGGTACATCGGCAACGATGGCGGCAAATAGGAGTAGTTTGCTGGGTTCTCTTTTCCGGGCGGCGATGCTATGAGCGGATAGAAGATTCTCTGGAGCTTGTCTGTAGCGCAGACGGTATACTCGGCAGCAGAACTGGATGCCAACGCATTCTTTCGGCCCGAAGGGCCAACGCAGTTTTCAGCCCCGGGCAACGCCCGGGGTTTAAGCGACGGGTTTCTTATACGCCCTGAAAGGGCAGCGCAGTTGCACTTCAGAACCGCTGGGCTGGCTCACCACTGCGCTGCCCTTTCAGGGCGGGGAACGTGGTGTCCCCGTGTTCCCTGGGCGTTGCCCAGGGCTGGGAGCTGCGCTGGCCCTTCGGGCCGAAAGACCAGTCGATACGATTACTCCGACAGAGGCCCCAACCAGCATACATTGGCGGTTCCGGATAATTCGGGCACGGAGAAACGCCTGTGAATAGTCCCGTACGCTCAAACCGGATGATCCTTAAATGCGATTGCCCTGAGCGTCCCGCGCCTTGACGCTCCTTTGCCCGCGCGTGTAGCGTATGGGTCCGCGAGAAACACCCCTTCGCCGGAAGAAAGGACCGCCGCCCCATGCCCGCCAAGACCCTATCCGCCAGGACCCTATCCGCCAAAGCCAAGCCCCGCCGCAAGGTCGCCAAGAAGCCGCAGCGCACGTCCCGCACGCGAAAGCCGCTCTCGATGACGCTGGAGGCGTGGCAGGTGGCGCTGCGGCGGGAGTACGGGCGCGAGCAGAACTTCCGCGAGCGTAACCTGGGCGAGGACCCGATCTTTTCCTCGTTTACGGTGCACAATCCCGGGAGCGGGCGGACCTACCGGGTGGCGATCCGCGGGGCGAATCTGGGGGACAATTTCTGTTCGTGCCCGGATTTCGCGGTGAATACGCTCGGAACGTGCAAGCACATCGAGTGGCTTCTCGCGAAGCTGGCGCGCAAGCGCGGGGGGAAGAAGGCGCTGCGCGAAGGCTACCACCCGCCCTATTCCGAGGTGTACCTGCGCTACGGCGCCGAGCGCGCGGTGCACCTGACCCGCGGATCGGCGTGCGACGTGCGCGCGGCGCGCCTGCTGGATCGCTACTTCGACGCCGAAGGGCGCCTCGGCGAGAAGGCGGCGGAGTCGTTTGAAAAATTCGTGCGCGAGGCGCGGCGGCAGCCCCACGAAATCCGGATCTACGAGGACGTGCTATCCTTCGTCGCCGCCCGCCGGGACGACGCCCACCGCGCGGCGCGTATCGCGAAGGACTACGGGGGCCGGGGTGGGGCGGCGCGGCTGAACAGCCTGCTGCGCGTGAAGCTTTACCCCTACCAGCGCCAGGGCGCGATCTTTGCGGCGAAGGCGGGCCGCAGCCTCATCGCGGACGACATGGGCCTCGGGAAGACGATCCAGGCGATCGCCGCCGTCGAAATTCTGGCCCGGGTTGCCGGGGTCGAGCGCGTGCTCGTGGTCTCGCCCACGGCGCTGAAGCACCAGTGGCGCCAGGAGGTGGAGAGGTTCGCCGGGCGCGACGCGGCGGTGGTGGAAGGCCTGTGGCCGCAGCGGAAAGCCACGTACGCCAGCCCCTCGTTCTACAAGCTGACCAACTATGAGACCATCGAGCGCGACATGGAGCTCATCCGCGAATGGGCGCCGGATGTGGTCATCCTGGACGAGGCCCAGCGCATCAAGAACTGGGACACCCGCCGCGCGCGGGCGATCAAGCAGCTCGATTCCCGCTTCGCCATCGTGCTCACGGGCACGCCGCTGGAGAACCGGCTTTCCGAACTGCATTCGATTATGGAGTTTGTGGACAAGTTCCACCTCGGGCCCCTGTTCAAGTTTCTCCATGCCCACCAGCACGTGGACGAATCCGGGCGGGTCATCGGCTACCGCGATCTCGACAAGGTCAAGGAGAGCCTGGCGGGCGTCCTGGTGCGCCGGCGCAAGGCGGACGTGCTCCAGGAGCTGCCGGATCGTTCGGATAGCTACCTGTTCGTGGATATGACCCGCGAACAGCGGCAGGTCCACGACGACGCCGACTATCTGGTGAAAAAGATTCTGGCGAAGTGGCGGAAGTATGGCTTCCTGACCGAAGAGGACCAGCGCCGGCTCATGTGCCTATTGCAGACCATGCGCATGGCCTGCAACAGCACCTTCCTCGTGGATAAGGAAACCGACCACAGCACCAAGATGGACGAATGCGCGCTGCTGCTTGACGATGTGCTTGCGGATCCCGAGAGCAAGGTGGTTATATTCAGCCAGTGGCTCGGGACCCACGAGCAACTTATCCGGCGGCTCGAGGCGGAGGGGCGCGGCTACGCCTACTACCACGGATCCCTCGACGGGAAGAGGCGCAAGGAGGCGCTGGAGCGGTTCAAGGGCGACGCGGATTGCCCCATCCTTCTCTGCACCGACTCCGGCGGCGTGGGCTTGAACCTCCAGGAGGCTTCCGCCGTTATTATCATGGACCAGCCGTGGAACCCCGCCGTGCTCGAACAGCGCATCGGGCGGGTGCACCGGCTCGGCCAGCACCGACCCGTCTCGGTTTACCATTTTATTTCGCGCGGGGGCATCGAGGAGGGGATGCTCGACACGCTCAAGTTCAAGACCTCGATGTTCGAGGGCGTGCTCGACGGGGGCGAGAGCGAGGTCTTTCTCGGCGGCACCCGCATGCAGAAATTCATGGAAACCGTCGAAAAGGTCGTCGCGGCCACCCCGCAGGATGCGCCCGTCGCCGAAGCGGGCGACGCGCGCGACGGCGGGCCCGCGGAAGCGCCGGCGGCGGATGCGGACAGCGGGGCTCCGGTGGAGCCTGCCCGCGCGCCGGGCGCCGCGACAACGGAACGGCCCGCCGCAGCCGAGGAGGCGCCGTGGAATGCGCTGCTTCAGGCCGGCCTCGCGCTGCTCGGCGAGATCGAGAAGCGCGGCGGCCAGGGCGCGGCCCGAAGCGCCGGTGGAAACGGCGCTTCCCGTTTCGTTCACGAGAACAAGGAAACCGGGAGGCCCGAACTGCGCCTGCCCATGCCCGACCCGGACACCGCCGCGAAAATCGGCGAGCTTCTCGGCGGGATCGCGGGCGCGTTGCAGCGCCTCGGCGGGGGGCGGTAGCCGCGATAGGGGGGAGGCGTCGGCCATTCTATCGGAATGCTCTCCGGGTCGTGGGTGTCGTGGAGCTGTCGCGGCGGGGCCGAGTTGCGCCGTTGCCCGCGACGTTCGCGACTCGCCGCCCGCCAACGATTCCGGTTCGCGGGGTTGCGGGAAGGGCCGACGACATGGTAGTCTTGCGGTTTGCGGCGCGCAATTTGCGCCGCGGCTGTCCGGCGCCGGACAAAATCGGCCCGGAATCGGGTATGGACATACAGGCGCGTTGCCGGGATGCGACGCGGTTGGGGACGCTGATTCAATTCGAATTGGCCGAATTCAAACTATTGACATTCCGCCGGCAGATCGTGTAAAGTACGCACAAGGTCTAGTGGTGGTCGGTTCATATTTGTGCCAATTGCCCAAACCTGTAGTGTCCGGCCCATACGAAAACATTCCGTGTGTAACGTTTATGCCGGATGTAGGTAAGGTGTGGTGACCGCGCTCTGGAGGCGCGATTGCTCGAGTACAACTTAAGTTGTGTGTCAGAATGAAGGAGAAATGATCATGCACAGTGACGGAAACCTTTTCGAGAACATCTTCAACGCCATCGCCACAGGCATCGAGAACAGCATTGCTGCTTTCGTGACCGGCCTGATCCTTGGCCTGATCAACCCCATCCTTACGGGTATCGGCCTGCCGGCGATCGAACTGTAATTTACACGTTCGACAGGCCGCCTGCGCAACGCTTGACGTTGGGCAGGCGGTTTTTTTTGTGTCTTGGAGGGGGATGGGTGGTCAGGAGGGCAGGGGGGCCCGGGGGAAGGAACCGAGCACCTTCAGGGTGTGCACCTGGTCCTCGAGTTTCGCCAGGGCTTTCTGGACGGGCTCGTCGTCGATGTGGCCCAGTATGTCGATGAAAAAGACGTATTCCCAGGCCTTTTTCTGTGACGGCCGCGACTCGATCCGGGTGAGCGAGATGCCGGCTTCGGAAAAGGGCACGAGCAGGTTGAAGAGGGCGCCGGGTTTGTCCTTGATGGACACCATGATTGACGTTTTGTCGTCGCCGGTGGGCTTCACCGGCTGGCGTCCCAGCACCAGGAAGCGGGTGAAGTTGTGGGGCGCGTCCTCGATGCGTTCGGCGAGGAGCTTCAGCGAATAGGTCGTGGCGGCCATCTTGCTGGCGATGGCGGCGGCCCCGGTTTCCAGCGCCGCGCGGCGGGCGGCCTCGGCGGTGCTGGAGGTTTCGATGAGCTCCGCGCCGGGCAGGTTCGCCCGGAGCCAGTTGCGGCACTGGAGCAGGGCGTTGTCCTTGGAGTAGACGCGCTTCACCTCTTCCAGCGGGCAGGCCGCCAGGAGGTTCTGCGTGACGTGGAGGAGCATTTCGTTGATGATCTTGAGGTCGGACGAGATGAAGCGATCCTGGGTGTCGCTTACCGAGCCGCCCATGGAGCTTTCCACGGGCACGATCCCGTAGTCGACGCGGCCGCGCTCGACCTCGGTGAAGATGTCGGTGAAGGAAGGCAGGGGATGGTATTCGGCGGAGCCGCCGAAAACCTGCATGGCGGCCATGTGGCTGAAGGTATCGCGCGGGCCGAGGAACGCGACGCTGATCGGGCGCTCCAGGGCGATCATGGCGCTGATGATTTCGCGGTAGATCGCGGTCATGGCGCTGTCCGGCAGCGGCCCTGTGTTCAGGCGGGCCAGCTTCTCCATCACGTCCTTTTCCCGCTCGGGAACGTAGATCGGGGCGTTCGATTCCTTTTTGATCTCGCCGATCTTCTGCGCGTAGCGCGCGCGTTCGTTCAGCAGGCGGACGATGTCCCCGTCGATCCGGTCGATTTCGTTGCGGCATTCTTCCAGCATCAGCGGCCTTTTCCTTCCAGTATTTCCAGCGGCGCCTGCTTGACCATGAGCAACGCCGTACGGCCCGTCTTGAAGCGGATCCGCGCCTTCAACTTGTCGCCCGAACCCGAGGTAAACATTACCGTACCCGGGCCGAACTTTGCATGCCGGACCTGCGTGCCGATTCTCAGCGCGGGCTCCGGCGCGTCCGCTTCGTTCGGCGGCGCGGCTTTCACCACCGGGGCGGTGGTGCGCGTGTTGAGGTGCTCCAGGCGGTTGCGCCCGGCCTCGCCCACGAATCGGGACACGGTGCGGTTCGGGTGGGTGCGCCCGTAGAGCATCCGCGAGGTGGCCGCCGACAGTACGAGGCCCTGGCGCGCGCGCGTCATGGCCACGTAGCAGAGCCGGCGCTCCTCTTCGAGGTTGTCTTCCTCGCCGAAATCGACGCCGAAGGGCAGAAGGCCCTCCTCCAGACCGATCAGGTACACATAGTCGAATTCGAGGCCCTTCGCGCTGTGGATCGTCATGAGGGTGACGGCGGGCACGTCGCTGTCCCAGGTGTCGACGTCGGCGATGAGCGAGAGATCCTGTAGAAACGGCAGGAGGCCACGCTCGCCTTTCGCGTCGCGCGTGCGGCAGGAGACCACGAATTCGTCCAGCGATTCGAGGCGCGTGCGGAAGTCCTTCTCGTCGCTCTGCTGGATGAAGTCGCGGTAGCCGGTTTCGTCGAGCAGTTTTTCGACCAGGTCGCCGAGATCGAGTTCCTTCGCGTCCAGGGCGAGGTCGTCGATGAGGTGGACGAGTTCGCCGGCGGCCTTGCGCGCGCGCCCCGGGAGGGTCTCGTCGAGTTCGGTGTCGCGCATGACCTGCAAGAGGGAGCACTTGCGGAGCTGGGCGTATTCCTCCAGGCGCTCCTGGGTGGTCGCGCCGATGCCGCGCGCCGGGACGTTTATAATGCGGCGCAGGGCCTCGTCGTCGATCGGGTTGGCGAGCACCCGCAGGTAGGCGAGCACATCCTTGATTTCCTTGCGGCTGTAGAACTTGATGCCGCCGACCACGGTGTAGTGGATATCCTTCGCGCGCAGCGCCTCCTCGATCAGGCGGGCCTGGTTGTTGGTGCGGTAGAGCACCGCGACCTGCGCGGGCGAATAGCCTTTCCGGGCCATGTGCCGGATGACGAAATCCGCCTCCTCCTCGCCGGTCTCCGCCAGGTAGAATCCCACCCGGTCTCCCGGGCCGCTTTCCGTGCGCAGCGTCTTGCCCAGGCGGTTGATGTTGTGCTGGACCACGTTGTTGGCGGCGTCGAGGATCGTCTGGGTGCTGCGGTAGTTCTGCTCGAGGCGGACGACCGAGGCGTCCGGAAAGTCCCGGGAGAAATCGAGGATATTGTTGATATCCGCGCCGCGCCAGGAGTAGATGCTCTGGTCCTCGTCGCCCACGGCGAAGATATTGCCGTGGCCCTCGCTGAGGTAGCGCGCGATCAGGTACTGGGCGCGGTTCGTGTCCTGGTATTCGTCCACGAGCACGTGTCGGTACCGCTGCTGGTAGCGTTCGCGGACGTCCGGGCAATCGCGCAGCAACTCCACCATCAAGACGAGCAGGTCGTCGAAATCCACGGCCGAGGCGGCCTTCAGCGCGGCGTGGTACGCGTCCCAGAGGTAGCGGCAGGCGATCTCGGCGCGGTCGTCGGGCTCGGCCTCGTGGTCCGGGGCTTTCACCTCCTGCTTGAGGTTGCTGATCCAATGGAGTGCGTCGCGCGGGGAGACCTCGGCCATTTCCCGGGGCATCGCCTTGACGAGCCGCTTCATGAGGCTGAGCTGGTCGGCGGCGTCGAAGACGGTGAAGTTCCGGTTTCGGCCCAGGTGTTCGATTTCCCGGCGGAGGACGAAGAGCGCGAAGCTGTGGAAGGTGCCGAGCCACGACGCCACGCGATCCACTTCCAGACGGCGGGCGAAGCGTTCGCGCATTTCCGCCGCCGCCTTGTTGGTGAAGGTCAGCGCGAGGAGGTAGCGGGGGTCGACGCCCCGCTCCTCGACGAGCCAGGCCATGCGTTCGATGATGACGCGCGTCTTGCCGCTTCCGGCCCCGGCAAGCACGAGGAGCGGGCCGTCCGCGGCGGTTACGGCGGCTTTTTGTTCTCTATTCAGTGAAATCATTCGGATCGTTACCGGGAATCGGGGTGCTTTTCGAGGGTGCGGGCGGCGGCGCAACCACACGGTGGCCCGCCGCGGCTGAGGCGGGCTTTCGCCTGCCACGCAATCGGCAAAACGGCGCGCCCTTGCGCGCGCGGGTATTGAATCAAGGCGGGAGACGGTCCCGAGCTTCCGCCCGAGGGGCACTTGCCCATTCAGGCCGGACGCCACCGCGCGGGCGCCTGATCCTACGTCAGCCCGGGGCCTATTTCAAGTTGCCGTTTGGCGTGCGGGCTGGTACCATGGCGCGGAAACCAGGCTGTGTCACGCAGAACAGGGAGAGTGGAATGCTCAAGCGCATCGCCGTCGCAGGTACCGAAACCGTGGATAAGGCGCTTGCCGCCGAGGCGGCGGAACAGGGCCTCCAGCTCAAGCCGATGCCGTTGGGCGCGGCGCTGCCGCCGGGATCCGGCGCGACGCTGGCGCCCGCCGAGCCGTCATCGCTCGCGGCGGCCGCGGCGATGGCGCTGGCGCACGACAGCCTGCTGGTGTTGCTGGCGGAGGCGGTGGACAGCCGCGAGGGGCTCGTGATGGGATCCTCGGAGCGCCTTCGCGATCACGCGACGCGCTTTTCGAAGGCGCTGGGGCTCAACGCGGATGAGCAGTTTTCGCTCGAACGCGGCGCGCTGCTCCACGATGTGGGGAAGATCCTGTTGAGCAACGAGGTGTTGCTGAAGAAGGCCGTGCTCGATTATGAAGACTGGCTGCTGCTTCAGGCGCACACGACGATGGGGGCCGACCTCCTCCTGGAGCACCAGATCCATGCCGACGTGGCCGATATTGTCCGTTACCACCACGAATGCTGGAACGGCGAAGGGTACCCGAAGAACCTGGAAAAGGGCGCGATCCCGTTGCTTGCCCGGATCATGAAGGTGCTGGATGTGTATTGCTCCATGACGAGCCCGCGGCACTACCGGAGCGGCCACGCGAGCCACGAGGAGGCCATCAAGCACCTCAAGGAAGAACGCGGGGAGCGGTTCGACCCCGAACTCGTCGACGCGTTCCTGAAGTCCGATGTGGGCCGCCCCTTCGACTGGGCGGGGGAGTGAGGGGCGCTATTCGGCGGGCGGGATGGGCGTCCTGCCGGGCTGGGTTGGTTCCAGGGGTTCGGGCGGGGCTTCGGTTTCGGCCGGCGGCGCCGGTTCACGTTGCGCGGGCGGCGCCGGCTCGCTGGTCTGCGCCAGCGATTCGAGAAACCCGCGCGCGTCGGGGCTGTCCCAGTCCATCGCGCCGGCGTGGCGGAACACGATGAAGCCGTCCGGCGCGATGATGTAGGTCGTGGGGGTGCTGTGCGCCTCGAAAGCCGAGGGGATCTCCGCTGATTTTCCGGTAAAGACCGGGAACTCGACGCCGTGCAGCGCGACGGCGTCGTCCAGATCGGCATCCGGATCGAGCGCCACGGAAACGAAGGCCAGGTCGAGGTGTTGCGTATCGTTGTAGAGCGCGTTCAGGCCGGGTATTTCGGCGACGCACGAGACGCACTCTGGACGCCAGAGGTGCAGGAAGATCGCGCGGCCCCGCAGCGCGCGGAGGTCCACCGGCTCGCCCGCGGCGTCTTCCAGCATCCAGCCGTAGTCCGCCAGCAGCCGGACCGGTTTCAGTTCTTTCGTTTCCGCCATTTTGTGGATGGCCTCTTTCTGGTAGAAGGCGTAGAGCCCGAGCAGGGCGGCCAGCAGCAGGGCCGCGCCGGTCACCACGCCCACGCAGCCCACGGTGACAACGTGTTTCCAGGTTGACGGCTTTCTTTCCGGCGGTGTGGGATTGGGTGGTTCTGTCATAGTTCACGGCGCCTTCTCTGCTGGGTGGAAATCGACTTTGCGGCTCCATTCTACCGTAATTTGGCCGGATAAGGGGAGCAGGGCAACCCGGGGTTCGCTTCGACCCGCGCTCCCCGTGGTTCGCGCCTCCCGCCGCTACCCCGACCGGGACAGGCGCGCGCACCGGCGGTGTTCGGGAAGGGCGGCGGTCGCATGCGCGGGACGCCGGTCTATGTGCGTGGGGTCGAGGTGAGCAGCGCGCACCCGTCCCTTGGCGGCGCCACGCAATTCCGCCTCCGGCGGATTCGTGTGCCTGGAGCAACGCCAACCGACCGCCGCCATCAACATCCTACACGAGCGGCGAAATCGCCCCATGAATCCAAGCCTCTCCGCAGGTGTGCCACGGACAAGCCCGCAAGGGCTTGCCCGTGCCAAGTCTTCCCCGGGGACCGACACGCCAAAACCACGACAATCATGCCTCCCACCGCTACCCGGACCGGGACAGGCGCGCGCACCGGCGGTGTTCGGGAAGGGCGGCGGTCTCTTGCGCGGGACGCTGGTCTATGTGCGCGGGTTCGAGGTGGCCGGCGCGCACCCGTCCCTTGGCGGCGCAGACGTCCACAAGAGCGCCCGAGGGACGTACCCGCGCACAGGCGCCAGACGTTGCGGCAGGCGCCCTCGCGTCCAATGGCGCCCGGAGCGTCAACGCGTCACGCCGCGGCGCGGGGGTATGTCCCGGTCGGTGGCGGGCCGTCGCGCGCGGGATGCATCGGCATCAAGGGGCGAAATTGCTGCCTGCTCCTTGCTTTTTCAACGCATGCCCCCACCACTTCCGTGCCACGGGGTTCGGGGCGTCCCGCACCAGTTCCAACTGCCCGCCGCCGCCGCAGCTCGGATCAGCGCCAAGCGTCCGCCGTGGCGAATATTCGAACTCCGTAACCTTACCCCGCGGGTCCGTCATCTCAATCATGGCACCGAAATCATCATTGACGTAACAGGTGGTGATGTCCAGACCAAGAGATAGATTAATGGGTGGCTGTCCCTAGTTATTCGTGGGCCGTCGACTTCGGAGCGCCACACGAAGTCCTGCTTGAAGCCATTGTTGCACTTGACGGTTGAATCTGCCTTTCCGAAATAGATCGTCGTGCAAGCGCTTTCATGGCCTATAGCGAACGCTTCCGATAGTTCCCGGTGGGTTGTTGTCGAAGAATTCGGTAATCGAGGAATAGCCTGCGCCAACGCCGAGGCAATCAAAGCTCTTTCTTGCGAAGCTCGGCGTTTGGAAAACCATCCGTCACGTCTACAAGGCGCACGCCATCCATCGCGATGCCGTTGGGCTTGTGGCCCGTCAGGCGGACGCAGAAAAACACGGCGGTCTTGGATTCGCCGAGAACGATGTCTTTCTGCGGAATTTCGCTCTCTTGCCCTCCGGTCTGGTTCATGATCCAGTCGTCCGTGTGCTCCATCGTCTGGTCAAAGCGCCACTTCGAAATTTGTTCCCCGTTCGCCTCAAGTTCCGCCCAGGCGTCCGCCGTCACGATGCGCGTGGCGTTGTCCATTTCGTAGGCCCGCTCCGGGTCCACAACCCCCGTCATGATCTCAAAGGCCCACTCACCCTCGAATTCCTGCGCCTCTTCCATAATGTGACAACGCAACGCGGGCCGAAAGATCCGGCCCGGCGTCTGGGCAATGAAGAATCGATACATGCCGCCATGGCTATTCGGGCTTTCGCTCAGAATTGACTGTGCGCACCGGCTCACGAGCTCTCGAGTATGGCCCATCATCCCCGCTTGGGTTTCCGTGACGGACTCCATATCAGGATAGATCTGTTCTCTAAAGACTAGCGGCGAATCCTGCGAATTCCAGCCGGTCCAATTGGACGCGATGCCATTGGTAAAGGGGTGGTAGAAATACTCTATCTGGTCGGTCTCGCACGTGTATATATAAGAAGCGTTCGTCGGGAGGCCATCCTTGAATCCAACAATATACGCATAGCGATATATGTTGGAGCCTAATCTTCCGGCAGGCACGGAGTGAAAGGGCCTTGGATCCTTGATATCCCTCGTGCCGCTAACTGGAACACCCCCGCCTCCCAACCCACATGCATAGACCGAGGTGTAGCGATGTTTCTCGTGCCAGCGGAACGTGTGGCGGTGCTGTTTCGCGTCATAGCCCGCGCTAACACTGCCCACGGGCGGTAACAGCCCGAGTCCCGTTTCTGTACCGCCGATGACGACCTCCCCGCGAGAGCCCGCCAGGTATAGGCCAGGTATCCGCGACCATTTTTGACGGTAGTCTGGATCAAGACGTGTGGCGACCGAAGCGAAGAAATCTTCCACGGGAAAAGCCAGCAAGCCTTCCCTAATCGCTGCCCGAATTAGGTCATGGGAATCGCCGGGCTTCGTGACGACCTTGATCGAGGCATGGGCCTCATGCCGCTTGTGGACAATTTCAAGCGTTCCACCGCTGGCCGCCCCGGTAAAATTGAACTCGGCGCTCGGAGTCCAAGACCAACCTTGAGCGGGTGACCAAAGAGCAACACCCAAGGACACCGCGGCGATAAACGTATGTACAGTCAAGAATCGCATGTATGGGGACCTCCATTCCTCAATATGCGCATTTTCACAGCTACCAGTCACGCTCATGGGGAGGAACATACCCCGCTTCTGCCAATGTCATGCCGCAAGGTCCATTGGCGACAATTTTTTCGCCGCTGTCTGTACTCGAATTTCCCGTATAAAACTCTTTGAAGCTGGACTCCCAATCCATTACCTTTGCGTAATTTGGATCACCTGTGTCAATGACCCCTTCATTGCAAGCTGACCCTGCACACGGATTATCACGTGTTGGATGGGGACACAAATAGAAACAGACACCTAGTTTCTCCTCCCGCCACCCGTCTTTATCTTCCGCGGGCGGCCGACGGGCAGGGCGCGGAGGCGGCGGCCGAGTTGGGCTTCCAGCATACTCAGGAAGCCGGCCGTGCCCAGGGGGCGGCCGGTGTGGGTGTTCCGGCGGAAGGTTTCGGCGAAATCGGGGTCGATCCCCTGCTCCAGCACCGCGCGCCAGCGGGCTTCGTTGCCGTGGATCTCGCGCCAGCGGTCGAGGTCGAGCAGGCCGTCGTCCTTTCGCTCCCCCACATGCACGGCGGCACTGGACCACGGGTATCGCCAGGGCTTCCGCACCATCTTCGCGCGGACCGGATTTTGTTCCACGTAGTGCATCGCGTTGCCGTAGTGGGCTTCGTCGAGCGTGCAGGAGTGGAAACGCCCCTGCCAGAGATGGCCGCTTCGCTGGTGCAACTGGTTGATGTACTGGCTGTAGCGGAAGTGCGTACGCCCGATGGCGTTGGCGAGGGCCTCCTCCACCTCCGGCACGGCAATGATATGCACGTGGTTGGTCATCAGACAGTAGCCGTGGATGCGGAGCCGATAACGCTTCGCGTATTGCCGCAGAAATTGGAGGTACACCCGCCGGTCGTCGTCCACAAAGAAGACGTCCTGCTGGTTATTACCGCGCTGGGTGATGTGGTGGGGCTCTCCCGCCACCACGATGCGTGCGAGTCTTGGCATGGAGCAAGTATAGCGCGGGAGCGGGTATTTGTCAAGAATAGGTGGCTGTCCCCGGTTGTTCCGGGCGATTCCGAGCCGGTTTTTCTGGATTTCCCTGCGTGATATGGGTAGTTTGTCGCAAAATGGGATCGATCCATCCCCCCCGCGCCCTCACCGCGGCGGGGCCCACCGTTCCCGGGCGCGGGCTCGAATATCGATCGCGTCCGTGTCGTTGGGCTGTGCGGGGCCCGCCGTGCTCCGGCCCTCCTCCACGTAGCGCTCCAGCAGCGCGAGCAGGCGATCGGCGATGTCGGGATGCGCGTCGCGGACGTTGCACGTTTCTCCCGGGTCGTCTTCCAGGTTGTAGAGTTCGAAGACGGGTGGCGTGTCATAGTCGACGAGGATGACCAATTTCCAGGGGCCCTGCCGGATCGCGAATCCGCCCCGCGTATCGTGGTGGACGATCGCGTCCCGCGGCGGAACCCCGACGCCGCCGGTCAGGACGTGCAGCATGTTCACGCTGTCCTCGCCGGCGTTGTCCGGCAATCGCTCATCCACGATGGCGGCGGTTGTCGCGAACAGATCGTTCAGCCCAATCAACTGATCGTTCCGCGTTCCCGGGGCCACGACGCCCGGCCAGCGCACGACCAGAGGGACTCGGTGGCCCCCTTCCCAGATCTGCGCCTTGCGCCCCCGGTATGGCCCGCTGGATTGGTGGCCGTGCTCCAGGAGCGTGTCCATGCCCGTGTAGTGAGAGGCGCCGTTGTCGGCGGTGAACACGACCAGGGTGTCCTCCGCGACGCCCGCTTCCTCCAGCGCCTGAATCACCCGGCCCGCCGACCAGTCGGTCTCCATGATGAAGTCGGCAATCGGGGCGATGCCGCTGGCGCCGCGAAAGCGCGCCGACGGGGAAATAGGCTCGTGCGGCGAGGTCATGGAGAAAAACAGGAAGAAGGGTTCCGCGGCGCGCGCGCGTTCGTGAACATACGAGACCGCGCGATCGGTGATCGTTGGAAGTATCTCGTCGAAGCGCCAGCCCGGCGCCATGGGCGCCCCGTCGTATCCCACGATAATTGTGTCGTCGGCCGTATTCCTGTCCGTGGGCTGCACAACAACGCGGTCGTTTTCGATGAAGGTGAACGGCGGAAAATTCGGCACGTCCGTACCGAAGTAGTAGTCGAAGCCCCGCGTCGTCGGCCCGCCCGCGATGGGCGCGTCGAACACCGCCTGTTTCTCCGGCCCGTCCCCCTCGCCGGCCCAGTCCCAGCCAAGATGCCATTTTCCGATGCACGCCGTGTGGTAGCCGCGCCCTTGGAGCATTCCCGGCAGCGTCAGCCGGTTGGGCGCGATGAGCGGGGGCTCGTACGGGGCGATCACCCATCGCTGCAGCGTCGTGCGCCACGCGTAGCGGCCCGTCAACAGCGCGTACCGGCTCGGCGTGCAGACGGCGGAGGCGCTGTGCGCGTCCGTAAACGCCATGCCCTCGCGCACAAGCGCGTCGAGATGGGGCGTCGGAATCTTCGCGTCCGGATTCAGCGCGTTAATGTCGCCCACGCCCAGGTCGTCCGCCAGAATGACGACGATATTCGGCGTCCGCTTCGCGGGCGGCGGGCCAGTCCGCCCGGTATGCGCGCACCCGAAAAGCATCGCCGCGCCGGCCGCGCCGGCAAGCCCGCTTAGAAAGGCCCTGCGATTGCACACCGTTCCCGAAGTCATTGGCTCCCAATGCATGGCGAACCTTTCGGCGCTATGGCGTTCGAGCGGTAGTTCACCGCGCCGGCGCGAGGCGCAGGCCACGGATATCCGCCAGCTCCTGTTTCAGCGGGCCGTCGGGGCGCAGGATGATGAGGTTGAGGCCGGCGCGCAGGGCCAGCCGCCCGCTGGGCTGCTCCTGGAAGCGATCGTAGCCGCCGGTGTCCGGCACTTCACCGCGCGCGCGGCTGCCCTCCGTCTCGATCGCGTAGAAATCGCCCGCGGACCGGCTGTCGGCGGCAAGCAGCACGGCGACGTCGTAGTCGCCCGCTTCCGCGACCTCCACCCGCCACTCGGCGATGTCCTCGGCGACGACCCACGGCGCGAGCACGTCGAGCGCGGGGCGGTAGGCAAGGCGCTGCCCGAAGACTGAGGCCAGGCGGGCGGGCAGGTCGATCGCGCCGTCCTCTCCGGGGCGGATGGCCTCGGGCGCCTCCTCGGGCGCGACGAGCGCGAGTTCCTCCGCGCGCCAGGGCAGCGTGCGCCCGGCGGACTCCTGGCGGACGGCTGCGGCGAGCGCGGGGTCCACGGGCGCGGCGGCGTTGCCCCAGGCCCGGCGGATGTAGCTGAGGACGCTGGCGACCTCCTCGTCGGTGTAGACGCCGAACGCGGGCATGCTCAGGTTCCAGGTCTGCCCGTTCACCTCGATGGGGCCGTAGAGCCCGTTCAACACAATGCGGATCAGGCGCTCCGGCGGCCCGCCCACCCATTCGCTGTCGACGAGGGGCGGCGCGACGCCGGGCACGCCGCCGCCGTGGGGCTGGTGGCACGAGGTGCAGGCCTGGGCGTAGAGCTCCTGGCCGGCGCGCACGCGCGCTTCCTCTTCCGGCGTGAGCGGGGGCGCGTTCCGCGTCAGGGTGTCGGGCAGGGTCGCGCCGGGCCACGTGAACTGGTTGAGCGCCGCCAGCACCCGCTCGCGCGTGTTCACGTCGGGCGCGCGCAGGAGCCCGGTCAGCGCGGCGGGCTCTTCGGCCAGTTCGAAAGGCTGGGGATAGCGGATCCTCGCGAAGGCGTCGAGCAGCGCGTCCCGCCGCCACGCCTGATCCTCCGGGGTGGCCTCGAACAGCGTGAACAACGCCGCGACCCGCGCCGGCGCGGCCTCCTCCAGCACGCACTGCGCGATGAGCGAAACAAACGCGCCATCTTCCACGCCGAGGTCCAGCCAGCGCCGGAGGAAATCCAGCTCGCGCCCGGCCAGCCCGGTCAGCGCGGCGGTGCGGAACAGGGGATGCGCCTCGCGCGCGACGAGATCCGCCAGCGCCGCCTCGGCCTCGGGCTCGTCCAGCGCGCCCAGGGCCATCGCCGCGTGCAGCCGCGCCATCGGGCCCGGATCGGACGCCACAGCCAGCACATCCGGCAGCATCGCGGAGTCCGCACCCGCCAGGCGCGCGGCGGCGGCGCGCACGCGTTCATCGCCGCTTGCGAGCGCCGCCCGCAGGCTGTCCGCGTCGAGGGCGTCGAGGCCGTGCAGCGTCCAGATCGCGTGCAACTGCGCGAGCGGATTGGACCCGCCGGCGGCCGCGCGCAGCAAGGGGACCGCGGACGCGTCCGCGCGCTCGACGAGCAGGCGCTGCGCGGTCAGGCGATGCCAGCCGTTCGGGTGGCCGAGCGCCGCCACGAGTTCTTCCGTCGAAGCCGTGGAGAGCGCGGGGGATCGCCGGTCGATGGGCCGGTCCTCCGCGACCACGCGCCAGATGCGCCCCAGGTCGTTCCCCTCGTTCAGCTTCCGCTCTTCGATCTGTTTCGTGAGCCACGGCACCATGAAGATCACGTGCTCGATGATCCCGTGGTACATGTCGGCGATGTACAGGGCGCCGTCCGGCCCCACCCGCGCGTTCACGGGACGAAACCGCTCGTCCGTGGACGCGAGAAATTCCTGCTCCGGCGGGTAGTGCCGTGCGGCCTCCGGCGCGATCCCCTCATCCAACACGAGCCGCCCGATCAGGTGCCCGCCCGACTCCGGCACGAACACATTCCGTCGCGCGTCCTCGGGGAACTGGTGGCCGTCGTAGTAGCAGGTCCCGCTCGCGATGGTGTAGGTCTGGAGGCGCCCGTCGTCGCGCAGCTCCAGCGCGCCCAGGGTCACCGCGGGCGTCACGCGGATGGGGAAGACCTCCTGCGCGTTCGCCGCAAAGTCCACGTTCACGCCGAAGCCCCGCCGGTCCGCGCCGCCCCGCTGAAACACGCGCACGAGATGCGGGTTCCGCAGCAAGACGTCCGCCGGCAGATAGTCGCCGAAGAGCGCCCGGTTTTCGTAGCACGTCATGAAGCGCCCGGTCTCGTCAAACGTCACGCCGAACTGGCCGCGCTTGATGGTCGCCTCCTCCTCCAGCGCGCCGTCCCGCCAGCGGTAGCGCTTCCCCCAGTCCGCGCAGTGCAGCCAGTTGTCGATCCCGTAGCGCAGGCCGTTCGCCGTGTGTTGCGGATTCCCCGCCACGCCCATCTCGCCCACCTCAATGCGCCGGTCGGCCTGGAGGTCGCCGTCGGTGTCCTCGCAGAACCAGAGGAGCGGCGGCTCCTGCACCAGCACGCCGCCCTCCACAAAGGCCAGCGATCGCGGCATCACGAGGCCATCCAGAAAGACCGTGTGCTTGTCCGCGCGCCCGTCCCCGTCCGTATCCTCCAGCACCACCACGCGGCAGATCGGGTCGTCCTCGCCGCTGCCCGCGAGATCGCGCATGTAGCCCTGGTACTCCACCACCCAGATGCGCCCGTCGGGGTCGAACTCGAAGAAAATCGGGTTCTGCACAAACGGCTCCGCCGCCACCAGCTCCACGCGGTAGCCCGGGGCCACCCGGAACGATTCCAGCGCCTGCTCGGGTGACAACACCGGCGCGGGCGGCACGTCGATGCGCTTCAGCAGTTCTTCGCCCCGCTCCCAGTCCGCCCAGCCCGTCAGCGCGGAAGGCGGGCGCACGCGGGGACGCTCCGCCGGAACGCCCTCCTGCGCCGGCGCGGACGTTACGAAGGGAATCACGGCAATAATCAGGAGGCCGGTTGCGCGATACAGGGTGTTGCTTGTGTTCATAGAACCCATTCTGTCGTGAATAGTGGCAATTCTGGCCCACCCTCACAGTTTTTCAGGGACGGCAGGGACATCAGGGACTTCAGGGACGGCAGGGACGTCAGGGACATCAGGGACATCAGGGACATCAGCGACATCAGCGACATCAGCGACGGCAGATTGTACGATTCTGAAGTCCCTGCCGGCCCTGCCTACTTTGACAGCCGGTCGAGTATATTCTTCGTGATCCGCTCCACTTCCGGCGTTCCGCCCCGCAGGCCGTGCGCCCAGTCCGTCGTGCCCGAGGTGAACACCGTGCCGCCCCCGGGGGATGTGTACAGCCCGAGGCACGCCGCGCCCGTGCGCCCTTTTTCCCAACGCTCATACCACTCGCTGTCGCCCGGGTGCCAGCGCGCCGGCGCGGTGCAGAGCACGGTGAAGCTCTCCGGCGTCCCGTCCCGGTGCGTGGGGTAGGGCAGGCCATCGCGCCATTCGAGCTCGGCGCCGTCGCACTCGTACCCGGCGATCGTGTTCTCCCCGCCGAACTCGTCGCCCCGCTTCAGGCCCGTGCCCTCGAAGATCCAGTGCTCCGGACGGTGCACTGTCAGCGCGCCGCTCCCGTCCATGAATTGGTCGTGGCTCTTGTGGAAGCCGCCCCAGAGGAAACCGACGCCGGTGAGCTGGTTCTCCGGACGCCGCACCAGGTGGTGGCTCCAGAGCGTGGTGAGCAGCGTATAGTCGCCCGTCGCGAAAACGGGATCCTTGAAGTAGTTTTCCTTCCAGCACACCAGCGCGCGCCCCGCGTCCTCGCTGCGGACCTGCCAGCAGCAGGTGTTGCCGCTGAAAAACGCCACGTTTCCGCCTTTCGCGATAAACGCCTCCAAATGATCGCGCATCGGCGTGGACCAGTACTCGTCGTGGCCCACGCTGAGCACGAGCCGGTAGTTCTCCAGGAGTTCCGGCCGGAATTCAAGGTCCGAGTTCACCGCGAAGTCGAGCGTGTAGCCGTTGCGCTCCGCCCACTGCACGAACGGCAGCTCCCAGTTCGAGAACTGGCTGCCACCGGGGCGATCGAAGGATACGCGATTGCCCTGCACGCCCGCGCGCCCGTTGTACGCATACAGGCTCAGGCCGCCCCAGTTGTTGTAGGCGTTGTAGGTGTTTGTGGTGAGTTGCAGGAGGATCTTCGTGTTCTGGCCGGGCGCCGCCGGGCGCACCACGAAGTACGCGCTCGACTCCGCCGTCCGGCGTCCCCGGTGCGTGAACTTCCCGCCGCCGTCCGACGCCCGAAACACCACGTGGTAGTAGCCGCTGCGCCACTCGGCGGGCACGGTCACGCGGAAGGACTCCGGCCACTGGCACCCGTGGGAGGAGGCGTTCTCCGGAATCGGGTGGGCTTGCCCGGGGAGATCCTTCCCGATCCAGACGGTCTCGTTTTCCGCGCCGAGGCGCACGATCTCCGCCTCGAATTTCGTCGCGCCGGACGAAACGTGAAAGCTGACCTCCTCGCCCGGCGCAACGCTCAACTGGCCGGCGTAGCCCTCGATAAACAGCGGCGTCGCCGCATCCGCCCCGGCGGACACCCCCGCCAGCAACCCCGCGCAAACTACAAACACCCGAAGTGCGGCGCGCAACGCCGCGAAAGCATGAATCATCGTGTAACTGTCCCGTGTATCGTGCTGCGGCGCGCGGCATGCCACCGCCGGAAACTGAGCGCACGCCCGGACGGCGCCGCCAGCGCGCCGCCGCGTTCCCAACATCCCGGGCCGCTCAACGGAAACAGTTAATCAGAACCCCTCCGGTGAATCAAGGAAACCGAGCTCCGGGCAGGGGACGCACCCCGCACAAACGCCACCAAGGGACGTACCGCCGCACAGAAGCCAAACCCCACCCGGCAAACCGACCGTCCAACCCAACTCCCACGCACCAGCCACAATACCCAAAACGCGGGGGTATGTCCCGGCCCGAGCCCACCGCGTCACGCGATGGCGCAACCAAGGGACGTACCGCCGCACGGACGCCATACCCCACCCAGAAAACCGCCCGTCCAACTCAACTCCCAATCCCAGCCACAAAACCCAAAACGCGGGGGTATGTCCCGGCCCGATCCACCAACGCCACCCCGAACGCCTCCCTACTTCAACAGCTTACCAGTCGACGACATAATGCCCGACATCACCCGCTCAAAGGCCTCGGCGTCGGCGCATGCCGAAATCGCCTCGGCCTTCTCGACAATACCGGCCTTGAAAAGCTCCACCGCGTACTGGTCGAAGCTCTTCATCTCGCTGTCCTGCTCCATGATGCCGTGCAGTTTGTCGAGATCGCCCTCGACGATGGCGTCGCGCACGATGGGGCGTCCGCCGATGAGGACTTCAACGCAGGGAATACGCCCGCCGCCCTTGCGCTTGAGCAGGCGCTGGCAGACCACCGCCGCCAGGGTATACGCAAGCTCCTGGCGGACCAGATCGCGCTCGCTCTGCGGGAAATAGCTGATCATGCGGTTGATCGTGTCGATCGCCGTGGTGGTGTGCAGCGTGCTGAACACCATGTGCCCCGTTTCCGCCGCGCTCAGACCCGCGCGGATCGTGTCCACGTCGCGCATTTCGCCCACCAGGATCACGTCCGGGTCTTCGCGGAGCGCCCCGCGCAGCGCGTTTGCGAAGGAGAAGGTGTCCCGGCCCACCATGCGCTGGGAGATGATGCTCTTCTTGTCCTTGTACACGAATTCGACCGGATCTTCCGTCGTGATGATGTGCGCCTGGCGCTGCTCGTTGATGAAATCCACCATCGCCGCCAGCGTCGTGGACTTGCCGCTGCCCGTAATCCCGCACACGAGAAAGAGGCCGCGGTGCATCCAGCAGATCTTCTCGACGGTCTTTGGGAGGTCAAGCTTGTGGAGCGGAATCGGCTCCTCGGGAATCAGGCGGATGGCGAGCGCCATCGCGCCGGATTTGATATAGCCCGAGCAGCGGAGGTAGCCCACCCCCGCCGCGTGGTACTGAAAGCTGGATTCCTTCTCGGTTTCCAGCAAATGCATCTCGGATTCCCCGCCAAGCTCCAGCACGATCTGCCGCATGTCGTCGGCGGAGATGATGTTCAGATCCAGCGGCAGCAGGTCCCCGTCGATCCGGATATAGGGCCGGTTGCCCGCGCGCAGGTGCAGATCGGAGGCGCCGCGCTGCTCCATCATTTCAATGAGCACGTTGATGTTGAAGTCCGACTTTACGAACTCGTCCGCGCGGAGCGTCCAGGTCATGGATCGCAGGCTCTCGGCCACGTACCGCTCGATTACCCCGTCGATGGGCGCCAGATGCTTGACCTGGCGCAACTCGAAGGGCGGCACCGTGATCGTGCACTTGCCGTTCTTCCGTTCAACGCGGCATTGGATATTGGTCTCCTTCAGGGCGGCGTCGATCTCCTCCATGTTCACCCCGTCGCGGAGATCGAAGGTTACCTTGAGCACATCGACGCGCCTGGTTAGATCCGGCGCCTTGGCGACCATCGTAGCGTTGGCCGTGGTGAAGGTCACCGCGGTGGGCATACCCATCTCGCGAATCAGGTTCTCAAGACCGATCTTGAATACGTCAAAGACGGTGCTGTCCGACTTACTACCGATAAACATTCGGGGGGGCCTTTCTCTGAAGGAAGCGTGCGCTGAAGGGCGTCGCGGCGACGCAGGGGGCAGTCTAGCACGCGTTCTGTAAAACTGTCAAACGGTTGAACCGTAAGTATTGCGCCCCGGTCACCGCCTGTGGTACAGTTTTTTACCGTATTCGCAGACTCGCGCCCCCGGCGCCCCCGTCCGGCGTTCCCGGGATGCGCGCGACCGCCACAACCGGAGCCCGCCCATGCCGGTTTCCCTTTTGTTCGTCATCGGTTCGCCCCGTTCGGGAACCACCTTGCTGGAGCGCATGCTCGACGCGCATCCCGCGGTCCAGGGCGGGCCCGAACCCCACCTGCTCACCCCGCTTGCGCACCTGGGCGTATGGAATCAGGTCGACAAGGCGCCCTATGACCACGTGCTCGCGGCGGAATCGCAAAAACTCTTCGTGTCGAAGCTTCCGAACGGGGAGGAAGACTACTGGAAGGCCTGCCGCGCCTACTGCAACGTGCTCTACGGCCAGTACATGGCCGGGTCGGCGGCGCGCCTGTGCCTGGACAAGACGCCAGCCTACGCCCTTATTCTACCGTTTGTCGCGAAGGTCTTTCCAGACGCCAACTATGTTGTGCTGACCCGGCATCCGGCGGCGATCTTCGCGTCCTACGCGAACTCCTTTTTCGGCGGGGACTACGCCGCCGCCCAGGCCTACAACCCGATCCTGAACCGTTACGCGCCGGCGCTGGCGGCCTTCCTCCGGCAGGACGCCGTACCGTTCATCCATGTCCGGTATGAAGACCTGGTGGCGGACCCCGCGTCCGGTTTCCGGGCCATCTGCGACCACCTTGGTATTCCCTTCGAAGAAAGCGCGATCGCGTACGGCGCATCACGCCGCACGGACGAAGGCGGCCTGGGCGATCCGATTGGGGTGAACCAGCACGACCGCCCCACCACGGCCTCGGTCGACAAGTGGGCGCGCGAACTGGCGGCGGACCCCGCGAAGCGCGATTTCGTGCGCGGCATTGTGGACAGCCTCGACCCCGCGGACCTGGCAACCCTGGGCTACCCGCCTGAAAGCCTGTGGGCGCCGCTGGAGGCCGCCGGCGGCGCGACGCAGCCAAAGCCGCCCCGGCTCAGTTGGTATCGCATCCAGCGCAAGCTGATCGTGGGGCTCCGTGGCCAGGCGCAACGCCGGCCGCTGTTCCGCAAGGCGCTTCAGCGCGCCCGGCTCGTTTGCGACGTGCTCCTGCGGGAATAGCCTACCGCGCGCCCCCGCGCCGGATTTCCGGGGCGTCGAAGGTTGCGTGGAATTCCTCCACCCCGCCCGGCTCCAGCACCACGTCGAAAAGGCGTCCCGTAACCCAGGACCGGAACTTCACCGATCCGCCGCGCGTTGCCTCGATGCGCACCGTCTGCGCGCGGCTTCCCGATCGGGACGCGGACACGATCCACCCGCCGCGCGCGCGCAGGTTGGTGAAGGACAGGGCGCGCCAGCGCTCGGGCACGGCGGGAAACACCTCGATAACCCCGGCGTGGCTCTGCAACAGCATCTCCTGGAGGCCGGCCGCGTACGCAAAGTTGCCCTCCAGCGTGAACGGGCGGTAGGTAAAGTCGCTGATGCCCGCGCCGCTCTGGTCGCCATTGCAGTGGAAACTGTTTCGCAGCACAAAGGCCGTGGCGAAGGTGCGGAGCGCTTCGGCCGCCTTTTCGCCGTCGCCCGCGCGCGCATACATGCTCGCAAGCCAGGAGAAGCTGTAACCGGTCCATTTCTTCGTGCCGTGCGCCTCCAGATCCGCCAGGGACGCTTCTATGATCCGCGCGTCGGCTTCGCCGTTCGCGCGGTCGATGAGGCCGAGCGGGTGAATCGCCATCAGGTGCGAGAAGTGGCGGTGCGAATACGGAAGCGGGTAATCGGGCGCGATCAGGAGCTTGCCGTCGTCCCCCAGGCTCCACCCCGGCAGTTCGTCGCGCACCGTTCGCCAGCGCGCCGCATCGTCCGGGTTCCCGGTCAGTTCCGCCAGTTCCGCCGTGGCCCCGAGCAGCCAGCGCATCAGCGCCAGGTCGTAGTTCGTGATCCCGTCAAACCACGCCTCGGGTTTGTTGTCGTTCACCTCCGGCGAGGAACTTAGCGGCAGCGTGCGGCGCCCGTTCGCGCCCTTCTCGGCGGTCACCGCTTCGATAAACACCGCGCAGTCGCGGAGGTAGGGATAGGCGCGGTTCCGGAGGAAGTCCACATCGCCGCTGAACTGCCAGTGCAGGTAGAAATGGTGCGCAAGCCACGACGCCGTCGTCGCGGAATGCGTGTACTGCCGCCAGCCGCCGATCTGGTTGTTGTTCAGGTCGGCCGTCATCGGCACGTTCATGCCCGGCATTTTGAAGAAGCGCTGCGTCCAGTCCCGGCACGCCTCCCGCGTCTCCCAGAGCCAGTCCACAAAGTTCTGGCCCTCCTCCAGGCGGTTGCCGCTGTAGGCCGGCCAGTAGCTGAGCTGCGTGTTCAGATCGTGGTGGTAGTCGCCCTTCCACGGCGGGAGCTTGCCATCGTCCGCGGTCCACGGCCCCTGCAGCGTGATCGGCGGGGATCCCTGGCGGCTGGCCGCGCCAAACTTGTATGTATCGAGGTACCACTGCCGCTCCACCACCGGATCCGGAACCGCCACCAGCGACTTCCCCCAGTAGTGCTCCCACCACGCCGCGTGGCTCGCTTCCAGGGCCTTGCGTTCGCCGCCAAAGGCCCGCGCCACCTGCGCCTTCGCCGCCTCAAACGGGTCGGCGCCCCCATTGTTCGTCGCAATGCTCCACGCCCCCTCCCACGCGCCATCGCGCTCGCGCCAGCCGAGGTAGACCGCAAACGTGAAGCCGCCCCAGCCTTCCTGGATCCACGCCCGCCAGCCGTCGCCGCTCCGGGTCTCCGGCGGGCCGTAGCCGAGCTGCGCCAGATCGCCGGCGCTGATGGCGGGCTTCGCTTCGCCGGGCTCCTGGCCGCCAAAGGCTGGGGCCTCCAGGGCGACCGCCTCCGGCTTCAGCCCGGTCAAGCGGATGAAGCCGACCGGCTCCGTGGCGTGAATCCACACGCGGGCGGCGCCGCCCTGGAACCGCACTATCGCCGCCGGATTGCGCGCGCCCAGCTCGGCCCGCTCGAAGGCCGCGCCCGCGGGCAGGGTCAGGGCGATCCGCCCTGCGGGTATCTTCGTGGGCGCGGGCCGGTGGTAGGGGTTGTCGTAGAGCCGCAACAGGTCGTCGATGCGCCCCTCCTTCTCCCATTGTTGCATCGTTGCGTAGTCGTATTCCTCGCTGTGGTATTCGGGCACCGGCCGCAAATCCCACAGGTCCGTGCGGTCAAGCGAAATGCGCAGCGGTCGGCCATCGCCCCACACCAGCGCCCCCAGCGCGCCATTGCCCAGCGGCAGCGCCTCGTCCCAGACCCGCACCGGCGTGTCGAAATCCAGCAAGGGTTCGTGTTTTTCGAGACGTTCAAGGCCCGGATAGGAATTGGCCCGCGCGAACGGCGCGAACAGCAGCGAGAGGGTGAGGAGCGGCAGCAGGTACTTCATGGCGGTTCCCCGGCGGCTGTTACAAACACCGCCTGTTGGTATACGATGGTCAGGGGGGTATTGTAAGTTTCGGGAGCGCGCGGCGCAATTAACGCGCGACACGCATTGGGAGATTCGTTCCATGGAAATGACGTGGCAGGCGTTCAAGGCCGTCATGAAGGAAGTGCTGCACGAGGAGATGGGCGCCGGGCGCCATTTCATCGCGAAAAAATTCGACGGGGGCATGCTCGTGCTCAAACCGGCGGACCCCGCCCACCAGGCCAAGGAGATTCCGATCGACGTCTTCTTCAAGAAGATCACGTCGGTGCGCGAGAAGCTGCGGGTGCTCGAACAGAAGCTCAACAACCACGCCGGGCTGAGCGAGTCGGAAAAAGCGGAGTTGCAGTTGTACATCACGCGGGCCTACGGCAGCCTGACGACGTTTAACGTGCTCTTCAAGGAAGACGACGACAAGTTCGTTGGCGCGAAAGGTTAGTACCATGCAGCACCGCTGTTCTTACGCGATTCTTGCCGCCGCGCTCGCGCTTTCCGCCCTCCACGGACACACCGCCGAAATGACCATCGACCCGGACGGGATGGCCGTGGTGAATGGCCAGCGGACCTTCATTATCGGCCTCTACGAAAACCCGTCCGATGACGCGGCGCTCCAGGACGCGGTGAAATCGGGCGTCAACCTCGTCTATGCCTCCCCAACAGGGGAATCGCTGGATCGCCTGCATGCGGCGGGCGCCTGGGCGTGGCTTAACACGGGCTACAACATCGATTTCAGCGAGGACCGCGGGGCGCGCGAGGCCCGGCTCACCGAGGCCGTCCGTGCCCACGGCGATCACCCCGCGCTGCTGGTGTGGGAAGTGCCCGACGAGGCCCTGTGGAACGCCTGGTATATGGCGGATGTCTGGCGGGGCAACGAAGAGCCGAAACAATTGGACGCGGCAATCGGCGCACTGGAGGATGCGGACCTGGCGGCGCGCCTGCGGGCGGACCTGGATCGGGTCCTCGACTTTTACCGATTCGGGCGGTTCGCCGAGGGCGAGGCGCTGGCGGATTCCATCTGGACCGCGCTCGGACAGGCGATTCCAAGGCCGGGCTTCGGCCGCGCAAACGCCCCCGAACGCGCGGCAAAACTCGGCGAAGGTATGATCGAAGGCTACCGCGCGCTGCGCACGCTGGATCCGGCCCACCCCGTGTGGATGAATCACGCCCCCCGAAACACCATCGAAGACCTGGCCTTCTTCAACCGGGGCGCGGACATCGTGGGCTGCGACATCTACCCCGTGCCGGAATCGGCCATGGCGCGGCACTCGGACCTGGCGAACCGCACGATGGGATCGGTGGGCGCCTACACGTTGCGCATGCAGGCCGCCGCCCCCGACAAGCCCGTATGGATGGTGCTTCAGGGCACGGGCTGGGGCGACTTTCAGACCGACCGGACCGACGAGGAGCGGGCCTTGTTGCGCCGCCCGCGCAAGGACGAAACCCGCTTCATGGCCTACGACGCCATCGTGCACGGCGCGCGCGGCGTTCTGTACTGGGGTTCGCACTACGTGGAGAAGGACTCCGAATTCTGGCGGGAATTGCTGGAGGTGATTGCTGAACTGAAATCATTGCAGCCGGTGCTCGCCGCGCCCGACGCGCCCGCGCCGCCGGTGGCCATTGGCCCCACCAACGGATCGCTGGACCGCTCGGTGGCCATCCGCAGCAAGGCCGCGCCCGACGGCGTGTGGCATATCGTGGTCAATGAATTCGAACGGCCCCTTCGCGTGCGCGTGGCGGCGGAAAACGCCGGGGACTACCGCGCGCTGGAAACGGACACCGTGCTGACCGCGGAAGGAGGCGAGATCGTCCTTCAGATACCCGCCTACAGCGTGGCGGTGCTCCGGCCCGCGCCATAGCCCGCTGCCCCGCGCGAAAGCCGAAACCGGCCGCGGGCAAAACTGGCGTAACCCGGCCCCGACCAGTACAATAGGCGCTGCCGGCGGATGCAGCCGGGCAGACGCAGATGACGTTTGAGGTTCCGGGCATGAGCTCCATTCTGGAAGCCCTGAAAAAACTTGAGGCGGAGAAACACGCCCAGGCGGCGCCCCCGATCCGCGAGCCGGAGCTGGCCACCGCGCCGGACTTCAGCGCGGCATCGCTGCTGGCTGGATCCGCGCCCGCCCCGCGCGACCGCGTTCACCTGGCCCCGGTAACCCTGGTGCTGGCGGGCGGCGTTTTCACCATGCTCGTCATCGGCGTGTCTGTAGTCCTCTCTATTCTGCTGCTTCGCTCCGCCCAACCTTCCGCCGCCACAGGTTCGCCGCCACACGTCGCGCCGGCCATGATGGCGGCGGCGCCCGCGCTCGCGCCGCCTGCCCCCGACCCGGCCAGCGCCCCGGCGGAAACCCGGCCGCCGGAGGAACCCCCGGCGGAGGAAGCTCCCCCGGCGCCTGTCAAGACCGCCGCGCGCACGGAATCGCGTCCGCCCCGCCCCGCTCCCAGGCGGGAAGAGCCGGTCAGCGAATCCCCGGCCGTCGTCGCTTTCACCGAGGAGGTCCGCTACGAGCGCTTTGTGCCCGAGCCCGCCCGGGACGACACCCGGCCGGCGCGCCCGGTTCCGGAGGACATCCGGAGCCTGCCGATGCTGAGCCGGAGCGAGAAAGCGCAATACCGGCTTGATACGCTGAAATTCAATATGTTGAACGAGGCGAACGCGCAGCGCCCGATGGGGAGCGCGGTGATCAACCTCGAAAAGATCTTTATTGGCGAGACGCTTCCCGGAACCAATGCGAAACTGATCGACGTGCGCAACCACGGAATTGCCGTGGAGATTCAGAGCACCCGGCAGCAGTATTACATCCCGAGGTGAGCCGCGTAACCCGAAACGGAAGGATTTTGACCATGCAGGTTGTACCGTTTTTCACCACAGGTTCCTGGAACGTCCGCCCTGCGCGGCGCCTGGCGGGCGCGTTGATGCTCGCGGTGGCCGCCGGCCTCGCGCTGCCCGGCTGCGGCGGCCAGCCCGCCGGCGCGCCGGCGCCCGGCGCGGCGCAACCCGGCGGAGAGCCGGCCGGCCGCGCGCTGCGCATCGCGGTCATCCCCAAGGGCCTCGCGCACCAGTTCTGGTTGACGATCAAGGCCGGCGCGGAAGCGGCGGCGGCGGAGGGCGGCGCACAGGTCATCTGGCAGGGCCCCGCGAAAGAAACCGAAGTCGAAAAACAGATCAACATCGTGCAGGACATGATCGCCACCCGGGTGGACGCCATCGTGATGGCCGCCTGCGACGAGCAGGCCCTGATCCCGACCGTGCAACAGGCCGTCAACGCGGGCATCCCCGTGATCACTATCGATTCCGGCGTGGCCTCCGATCTGCCCGCCTCCTTCGTGGCGACCGACAACGTGGCCGGCGCGAGCATGGCCGCGGACACCCTGGCCGATCTCATCGGCGGTAGCGGCAGCGTCGGGCTGATCCCTTTTATCAAGGGCGCGGCGACCTCGAACATGCGCGAAGACGGCTTCCTCGAAGGCATCGCGGCCTATCCGGATATCCGGGTGAGCGCGACACTGTATTGCCAGAGCGACGTGGAGAAGGCCATGTCCGTGACGCAGGACATGCTCGTGCAGGATCCGAACATGAAAGGCATTTTCGCCACGAACGAACCGGCGGCGATCGGCGCGGCGCAGGCGCTGAAGGCGGCGGGCCGCGCCGGCGAAATCAAGCTGGTGGCCTTTGACGCCGCCGAGGAGGAGATCCGGGGCCTTCAGGACGGTTCGATTCAGGCGCTCATCGTACAGAACCCTTACCGCATGGGTTATCTCGGTGTGAAGGCCGCGCTGGACGCCATCGCCGGCAATCCGGTGGAAAAACGCATCGACACCGGCGTCACCGTTGTCACCATGGCGAATTTCAACGACCCCGAGATCCAGAAGCTGCTCTTCCCGATGGCGCAGTAACGTGAGCGCCTTCCGGGTATCCCGGAGCGAGTCCCGGCGGGAGCCGCAATGAACCCCGTTACCGAGTACCAGGAAAACGCGCTGCAAGCGCGGGCCCACGAGGAGCGGGTCTTTGCCGGCCTCCTGTTTTTCCACGCCGCCCGCCGCGCCCTCGACAAGCTGGACGCGCTGGCGACCGATCTCGACCCGAAGAACGAGCAGGACCTGCTGGCCTTCGAGCTATTCCAGGGCACGTCGCCCGGCGCGCTCCTGCCGCTCGCGGACGCGGACACGGAACCGTGGATCCGGCATGCGCTGTTGAAGGCCTTCCTGAATCGGGGCGACACCGACGGCGCGCTCGGCCTCTGGAACAAGTGCCTGCAATGGCAGGTTCCCGATACGCTGTCGGCCAACCTCCTGATCCCATACCTGCTGCGCGAGGGCGCCTTCGAACAGGCCGGGACGGTGTCGGCGGTCTCCCTGAAACTTGCAAACGCACAGCGCGACGTCACGCTCTGGAAGGCCCAGGCCCAGGCCGCACAGCGCTACACGGGCGACCTTTACCTCGATCCGCTCCCCCGGGAGTGCAGCGTCGCCGTGGCGCTGCCGCTGCGGGACAACGCGCCGTACCTCCGGGACATCCTCGCGGGGGTGGTGGAGCAGTATTACCCAATCACCGAATTGATCCTCGTCGAGGATGCGGAGGATCCGGCCTTCGAAGCCATCGCCGGCGCGCCGCCCTGCCGCGCCGTGCGCGCCCAGCCGGGCGAATCCTGGATTGCGCGGGCCCTGGCGGAAACGCGGGCCGAATTCCTGGCGACCCTGCCCGCCACGTGCGCCCTGGCGATCGACGCGCTCCCGTATTTCATGCTGGCGCTGGAACATGGCGCGGAACGTCCCGCCTGCGCCGGCGGCCGCGTGGAGGACTTCCACCAGGACAAGCCCGGAGACCGCTGGCGCGTCGCGCGCCTCAACCCCGCGGCCGGCATGGCGCGCTCCACCGCCGCGGAAGCCGTCGCCAACGAGGCCCTCTGCATCGATACCGCCGCGTTTCGCGCACTCAATATCTCCGTACCGCGTGAACCCGAAACAATAGGAACGACGACCCGCGAGGCGGGCGGGGAAACACACTACATTCCGGAGGCGGTGGCCTGTTGTCTGCGCGAGGACACCATCGAAAGCGCCCTGGACACCTTCTGGCAGCGCCGCCTGGCCGAACGGCTTCGCGCCGGGGCCTTCGCGTCGCCCGCCGCGCTGGTAACCGATCTGGCCACGCTCAAGGAAGCAATGGTCGCGTTCATCAACGACGACATCGACCAGGGCAACACCAGTCTCGTCTTTCCCGACTTCTTCCTCTTTTTTCACAACACCGTGCTCGACTTGCAGTATGGCGTGAAGCGCGGCCTACTGGACGAGGCCGCCGCCCGCGCCGTACAGGACGCGTTCCTCGGCGCCATCGGCCCGATGGACGCGCGCTACAAGCGGGACCTGCGCGGCAAAGTGGAGAAAATGCTTGGAAAGCGCCTGATCGCCGCCGCCCCGGCCAGCGAACTGCCGCCGGATCTGCGCGCCGCGCTCGAAAACGCGGTGAAGTCGCTGGAATCCCTCTTCGAAGCCTTTCCGCAGGACCTCTACCTCGCGATATATGGCTAGGAACGTACTCCCCCAGACAAGCGTGTCCGTTTGATCGCCGCAAGGTAGCGCGCGGGCCAGCGTGGCAGTTGGCAGTTGGCAGTTGGCAGTTGACAGTTGACAGTTGACAGTTGACAGTTGGCAGTTGGCAGTTGGCAGTTGACAGGCGGGGGGCATCGGTCCTTTGGGGTCAGTTGTCTAGGTAGCCGATGGCGTCGAGGGCTTCGAGGGTGGCGGCGTCGATTTCCACGTGGGTGGGGTCGATGGCGTTTTCTTCGCAGATTTTGAGGTAGCCGTCGATGGTCTGGTCGAGCTGGGACTGGATGGGGGCCAGCGCGGGCTCGCCGTCGCGGCTGGTTTGTTCGCGGGGGTCGGCGACGAGGTCGTAGAACTCGCGGGGGGCGAGGTTGCGCTTGTTGCCTTCGTTGGCGCGGATGAGTTTGTGGGTGGGGGTTTGTACGGACTGGAGCACGATGCCTTCGAAGTTATTTTCGGCGTAGCTGTAGCCGATGTTGGCGTTGGTGGGGTTGCCGGCGGCGTCGAAGAGGGCCTGGCCCTGCATCATGGCGCCTTTTTCGAGTCCGGCGAAGTGGAGGAAGGTGGGGGCCAGGTCGAGGTTGCGGGCGAAGTGGGGGTTGACCTCGCCGGCGCGGGCGTTGCCGGGGAGTTTGATGATGAAGGGGACGCGGGTCTGCTCTTCGTAGAGCGTCTGGCCGTGCCACCAGCCGCCGTGTTCGTGGAATTCCTCGCCGTGGTCGGCGGTGAGCACGATGAGGGTGTCGCCGTAGAGGCCGCGGGCCTTGAGCCCGGCGAAGAGCTCGCCCAGGGCGGCGTCGAGGCGTTCGATCTCGAGGATGTAGGCGCGGCGCATTTTCTCCAGGTAGATTTCGGGGTCGGGGTTGCCCAGGCGCTTACGCCCGTAGCCGCCGTCGGGGGAATCGGGGTCCATGAAGGGGTCGTGCGGGTCCATGAAGTGCGCGAAGAGGAAGAAGGGGGTTCCGTCGGGGGCGGCGCCGCTGTCGAGCCACCGCAGGACCTCGTCCTTCACGGCGGGGGCGGGCTGGTAGTAGTCGGTGACTTCGATGGGGCGGCGGAGGCGGCGGTTGGCGATTTCGCGGGCCTTGAGGAGCACTTCGTACATGGCGAGCTTTGCTGCGGAATCGGTGGCTCCGAAGCGGAGTGATTTCTTGAGGTCGACGTACTCGACGAAGCCCTGGTCGTAGCCGAAGAGGGCGGTGATGTTGGGGTTGTTGGCGAAGCCCTGGGTGTAGTAGCCGCCGGCCTGGAGGAGTTCCGCCACGGTTTCGACGTCCTCGGGGAGGCGGGCGGTCTTGGTGAAGGCGGTGTGGCACTCGGGATACATGCCGGAGAAAATGGAGCCGAAGGAGGCCTTGGTCCACGAGGCCTGCGCATAGCCGCGTTCAAATCGGATGGCGTCGGCCAGGAAGGCGTCGATATTCGGGGTGCGCGTTTCGATTTCGGGGTTGTAGGCGGGGAGGTAGTCCGCGCGGAGCGTATCCACGGCGATCAGGATGAGGTTGGGGCCGTTTGCGCCGGGGACCGGAGTGAAGGGGGCGGCCGCCAGGGCCGGGGCGAGGCTGCGCGCGAGGGCCAGGCCGGCGAGGATGAAGATCCCGTAGAGCGCGACGCCCGCCGCGATCCGGGGCAGGGGGCGCGCGGTGACGCGGTCCAGCGCGCGCGCGAGGAGGAAGAGGAGCGCCGCGCCCACCGCCGCGAGGGCGAGCGCGCCGCCCGCGAGCATGGCCAGGGCGGCCGCGTCCGGCATGTGTCCGTCGAAGACGTCGCGCCGCACGCGGTAGAGCCCGATCACCGCGCCGCCGGCAAAGGCCGCGGCGGCGAAGGCGAGCGCATAGGTCCAGCGCACGGGCGGGAAGCGATCGGCCAGGAGATAGAGAAAGACGAGGCCCAGGGCGGCGCCCTTTCCCGCGGCGGCGAAGATCAGGCCGTAGACGAGGACGGGCCATAGGAAGATCCCGGCGTCGGCCAGGCCGGGGAGGGTGCGCCAGACCCAGCCCGCTTCCACGAGTCCGACGGCGGCGCCCGCGATCAGGCCGGCGAGCGCCCCGGCCCAGAGCGCACCCAGCACGAGGCCGCGGTATTGCTTGAGGACCTCCGGGGGGAGCTGGTGGTCCGCTTCGCCATCCGCGCCCGCGCCGGCCGCCGCGCGGACCTCGGCGATCTCTTCGAGGAGCGCCTCGCGGTTGGGGCGTCCGGTGAGGATGAGGAGGGGGAGGCTCAGGATGAAGGGGATGACCTCGCCGAACCACATGCCCAGGTGGCCGAAGAGCAGGGCCTGCGCGTGGCCGGCGCCGGGTCCGAGCAGGGTGGTCATGACGACTTCGCGGACGCCGACGCCGCTGACGGTGGGGGCGAAGACGGAGCCAACGATCAGGAGGGGGCTGGCGAAGAGGATTTCGAGGATGCCGGTGTTTTCCGCGCGGATGGCGGAGGCCGTACCGAAATACATGAGGCAGATGCCGAGGTGGACGCAGAGGCCGAGGCCGAGGGCGCGGAAGAGGGCGCCCCGGTGCGCGCTGTAGGCGGTTGCGGCGACGGCGAGCTTGTTCACCTTGCCGCGGAGGGATCCCGGTACGGGCAGGGACGCGACGAGCACCTGGATGATCCGGGGCTGGAGGAGGAGCAGGAGCGTACCGGCGATGAAGCAGGCGAGGACGAGGAGCACGGCGGCGAGGAGGGCCAGGTTAATCGGGAAGAGGCGCAGGCCGAGGGGCAGCGTGAGGAAGACGAGCGAGAACAGCGCGATGAAGCCGGTGAGCTTTTCCACGGCGATGACCGTGGCGCATTTGATCACCTCGCCGGTGTGCCGGGAGGACTCCACGAGCCGGTAGCCGTCGAGCCCGAGTGTGCCGGGGAGGACGAGGCCGATGGCGCGGCCCCAGAACCAGCACTTGGTGAGGTACCAGTAGGGGATATGGACGCCCTGCGCGCGCAGGAGGATGCGCCAGCGGGTGATGCCGGCGAAGATGCCTGCGAGCTTCATGACCATCGCGAAGCCGAACCAGAAGGCGGCGGTGGCGGGGTCGATCGCGCGGACGGCGGCCCATACCGACGCGGGGGTCAGATCCTTGAAGAGGCCGCTGTCGAGGCCGAAGGTCTGGGGGCGGAAGAGGAAGACGAAGAGTGCGGCGATAAAGGCGAGCTTTGCGCCGATGACTGCGATGGTTTTCCAGTTTTTTCGGAGAAAGGGTAGGAATTTGGACATGAACTCAGACGGCTTTCCTGGGGCACTGCGGGTAGGTTCTGCGAGAAAGCGGCAGTGTAGCATATCGTGAAAATGAAAAACGCGGCGGGGAGGAAGGAAGGGAAACCTCTCCCGCCGCAGAAAGACCACGGGGCCGGTCTCGGGAACCGGCCTGCGGCCTGGTTAAGGGCATTGTTTGTGTGTATGGCTGTATTTTATACCGAACGTTAAGTACCTGCAAGTTCTTCAGGCTTTAGGCTGGAGGCTTTAGGCTTTAGGGGGATAGTGGACGGAGTGGACGGAGTGGACGGAGTGGACAGAGTGGACTGAGTGGACTGAGTGGACGGAGTGGACTGAGTGGACTGAGTGGTTGGGGTGGATGGGGCGGATGGGGTGGTTCGATTGGTTTTTGGCGGTTGTCATTTTGCCGGGGTGGCCGTTATACTGCGTTTTTATGGCGGGCCGTGTGTGAAACCCGCTTCCGAGGAGCTATGGAAACCACCCCCGTCGCCGCCGATACGAGCACGCCGAGTGTGAGCGTGATCTGTCCGATGTACAACGAGGGCGGGGGGATACGGGACCATGTTCGGCGTTTGGTGGCGGCGCTTAACCGGCTGCCTCGGTCGTGGGAACTGATTGTCGTCAATGACGGGAGCACGGACGATTGCGGCGAGAAGGTGGCGGAATTGGCCGCCGACGAGCCGCGCATCCGGCCCTACGGCTACCCGCGCAACCGGGGGCGGGGTTACGCGCTTCGAACCGGCTTCGGGCATGCGCGCGGGCGGATCATCGTGACCACGGAGTCGGATCTGAGCTGGGGGCCGGATATCGTCGAGACCCTGCTGGAGGCGCTGGAGGCGCAGGGTTGCGATGTGGTGGTGGCGTCGCCGCACGCGCCGGGGGGCCGGCTGGAGAACGTGCCGCTTTACCGCGCGCTCCTGAGCCGGGTGGGCAACCGGATCCTGCGCTTTGCGTCCGCCTCCCAGATCACGATGCTCAGCGGAATGACGCGCTGCTACCGGCGGGAGGTGATCGACGCGTTGTATCTCGAATCCGATGGCAAGGAGATCCACCTGGAGATCATCTCCCAGGCGGAGGCGCTTGGCTTTCGGGTGGGTGAGGCGCCGGCGGTGCTGCGCTGGGAGAAGGGCGCGCGCAAATCGAACTTCAACGCGCCGCGCTACATTTACTCGCACCTGATGTTCACCTTCAGCCAGGCGCCGTTTCTGCTGATGGGCACGGCGGGGCTGATCAGCATATTGGCGGGCGTGTTTCTGATGGCGGCGCTCGCGTACCAGTCGATCGCGCACGGCATCCGCGCGGGCGGGCGTCCGCTGTTGATCGTCGCCTTGCTGCTTATTGTGAGCGGGGTGCAGTTTCTCCTGTTTTCCTTCAGCGCGGGGCAGGTGGTGCAATTGCGGCGGCTGGTGCTGCAATTGCGCAACCGCGTGCTGGCGCGGGACCGGACCCGGGGCGGCGCATGAAGGTATTGACGCAGAATTTCAAGACGGGGGCGCTGGGTGTGGACGAGTACCCCGTGCCCGCGTGCCCGGTGAATGGCGCGCTCGTGGCGACGACCTGCTCGGCGGTGAGCCTGGGCACGGAGCGCGCGGTGTACCAGCTGGCGGCCGCGCCGCCCTGGGAGAAGGCCCGGCGGCGGCCCGATTTGGTGAAGCAGGTGTGGAACCGCGCGAAGAACGACGGGCTGCTGAATACGATCAGCGTGGTGCGCAACCTGGTGAGCAGTCCCGTGGCGCTGGGCTACAGCAGTTGCGGCGTGGTGCTGGAGGCGGGTTACCGCTGCGCGGGGGTGCGGCCGGGCGATCGCGTGGCGTGCGCGGGCTTCGAATTCGCGAACCACGCCGAGGTCAATGCCGTGCCGCACACGATGCTGGCGGGGATCCCCGATGGCGTGCCCGACGAGGCGGCCTGTTTCGCCACGGTGGCGAGCGTATCGCTGCACGCGCTGCGGCTTTGCGGCGCGCAGACGGGCGAGACCGTGCTCGTGCTTGGTCTGGGATTGCTGGGCCACCTGAGCGCGTCGCTGGCCGAGATACAGGGCGCGTCGGTTTTTGGCTACGACCCCGACCCGGCGCAGGCCGCCTCTGCCCGCGCGCGGTATCCTCGGGGCCAGTTTTTTGATGATCCGGCGGCGCTGGCGGGCCACCTGGGCGCGGGCGCGGATCACGTGCTGGTGTGCGCGGCCGGCGGGGGCGCGTCGCTCTTTCGCCTGGCCGGGGAATTGGCCCGGGATCGGGGCACGGTGGTCGTGGTCGGCGACGTGGAGTGCGCCCTACCGCGCCGGCTGTATTACGAGAAGGAATTGCGAGTCCAGTTTTCGCGCGCATACGGTCCGGGCCGTTACGATCCCGCCTACGAGCGTGCCGGCCAGGACTATCCGATCGGGTATGTGCGCTGGACCATGCAGCGGAATATGGAGGCGATCCTCGGGCTGATCGGGTCGGGCCGGCTCGATGTCGCGGGGCTTATCACGCACCGGATCCCGATTGCGGACGCGGCGGACGCGCTCAAGCCGCTTTTTGAGGGCGGCGGCGATCGCGCGCTGGGCATTGTAATCGAATACCCCGGCTATGACCTGGCGTCGGACGCGCCAATCCCGCTGAAGGCGGATTCCGGCGCGGTGCGGTCCGGCGCGTCCGGCCGCATGACGCCCGCCGGAAAGCAGGCGGTGGATTCGGTTCGTATCGGGTTGATCGGCGCGGGGCGTTTCGCGCAGGGGGTCCTTATACCAGCCTTCCGGCGCGCAGGCGCCGATGCCTTCACCCGGATCGCGAGCGCGGGCGGACTTTCGGCAGTCAGCGCGGGCCGGAAGTTCGGCGCACGGGAGGCGGTCTCCCGCCCGGAAAACGTAATCGGCGATCCGGACACGAACGCGCTGATTATCACGACGCGTCATGGCGAGCATGCGGCGTTGATTTGCGCGGGGCTGGCGGCCGGGAAGCACGTGTTCTGTGAGAAGCCGTTGTGCCTGAACGCGGCGGAACTGGAAGCCATCGAGGCCGCCGAGCGCGCTTCCTCGGGGATTTTCATGGCCGGATTCAACCGGCGTTTCTCCCCGATGCTGCTGGCGCTGCGCGACTACCTCCAGTTCTCCAATGAACCGGCGATGATCCTGTACCGGGTGAACGCGGGCGCGCTGCCGCCCGAGCACTGGGTGCACGACGAGCGAGAAGGCGGCGGGCGCATTATCGGCGAGTGCTGCCACTACCTGGACGTTGCCGGTCTTCTGATCGGGGCGTCGGCTATGCGGATCCATGCGACATCGATCACGGGCGCGGCGGGGACCGGCTATGATACGGTGACGATCACCGCGCAGTACGCCGATGGCGGCGTCGCCACGATTGTATTTGCGGCCAACGGCAACACGGCCTTTCCCAAGGAGTATCTCGAAGTGCATCGCGCCGGCAGCAGCGCCTTTTTATACAACTACCGCCGCCTCGTGGCGAAGGGCCCGGGCGGGCGGCTTCACCGGCGCGCGCTCTCGCAGCAGAAGGGCTTTGTGGAGGAGGCTCGGGCGTTTCTGGATGGCTGCCGCGGCGGCGCGGCGCCGATCCCGATGGCGGCCATGACGTCGGTCACGCGGCAGACCTTCGCGGCGATGGAATCGCTCCGTACCGGGATGCCGGTGGACCTGGATCCGGGGAGCGCCTGATGCCGATATCGCCCCAGGAAGCGGCCGAGCGATTCGCCGGGCCGATGATCGACCAGATCCCGCGGCTGCTGACGCAGGTGGATCGGAATCTCCACTCGCCGACCTATGGCTGCTGCTGCCGTAACCACTGGCACTACCGCATCGAGGACATCCCCAACGCGCAGATGCAGGAGCTGGTGCTGGCGCTGGCGCTGGTGTGGAAGCTCGACCTGCCGCCGAATCCGTACTTCAAGATGCCGGATCTGCTGGATTGGATCGAGGGCATCCTGGCGTACACGGCGGACATCCAGCGGCCCTCGGGCTGCTTCGACGAGGTGTACCGGGGCCAGGACTCCTACGCCGCCACGGCGTTTGTGGGTTTTTGCGTTTCCGAGACCCTGCTGCAACTCGGGCCGAATCTTACGCCGGCGGTGCGGCGGGACGCGCTGGACATGCTCAACCGCGCGGCGGGCTGGCTTTCGCGGACGGACGAGGCCATGGCGGGCAACCAGGTGGCGGGGGCGGCGGCGGCCTTCATGAACCTGCACGCGCTCGATCGTAAGCCGGGCTATGACCACGGGATGCAGGCGCTGCTGGAGCGATTGGAGGAAATGCAGACGACGGAGGGCTGGTTTCCGGAGTATGGCGGGGCGGATATCGGGTACAGTTCACTGGCGCACAGCTATCTCGCGCTGATCGCTGGCCGCACCGGGGATACGCGCGCCCGCGCCATGGCGGACCGGTGCGCCGGTTTCCTCCAGCATTTCCTCCACCGCGACGGCACGGCCGGCGGCGAGTACGGCAGCCGGAACACGGAGTACCTGATTCCGCTGGGGGCGGTGCTGGACGCCGAGACGCACGACGCCGGGGCGCGGCTGTACAACTTTCTTGTGACGCACCTGGAGGGCGAGTACCACGCGATCATCACGCGCTGCCTCGACGATCGCTACCTGGCGTACCTGAGCCCCTTCTATCTGCTCGCGGCGCAGGCCGTACTCGACCACACGCCAAAGCCGTGGCCGGCGCCGCCGCGCAAGGGCACGACCTGGTTCGAACAGGCGGGGCTGTGGTCCGTGGAATCGCCCTCGGTGAAGCTCGTCGCGAACCTGCGCAAGGGCGGCGTCTTCCACCTGGACCTCGGCGAGCACAGCTATGTGGACTCCGGCTACTTCGGCGACATTCCCGACGGCCAGATCGTGACGACGCAGCACCTGGACGCCGGCGCCGATGCGCGGGCGGAAGGCAACACGGCGCGGCTTTCCGCGCGGCTGGTGGTGAACCGTCCGGTGCGCGTGACGCCGTGGCGCAATGTCGCGCTGCGCGTGCTGAACCTGGCGGCGCCGGCTGTTCTTCGCCGCGCCCTGCTCGATTATCTGCGCAGCCGCGCGGTGGCGGCGGGACCGGGCGTGGGCCGGGTGCACCGGCAGATTGTGGTGGAAGACGACGCGGTGGAAGTGACCGACTTCATCGAGATCTCCGAGCCGGTGGTGCAGCTTGCGCTTCAATTGACCCGGGAGCGGGCCTTTTCTTTCGCATCGACGGGCTTTTTTCAGCCGCAGGAGCTGGAGACCGAGGCGGAGCTGGTCGGCGTGGACATCGTGGAGGGCAAGGCGGTCCTCAAGCGCCGCTACACGCGCGAGGGCCTCGAGATCTTGCCAACTTAGCCGTCTGAAGTAAGGTGTTCGCCGATACGAGATGATTTACTTACATTGGATGTATTCGTCATTCCCGCGAAGGCGGGAATCCAGTGGAATTCGAAGGTTTGTGCGTTCGCGTCGCTGGATCCCCGCGTTCGCGGGGATGACGGATCTGCTCACTCCTTCCATAGTGTAGGGTGAGTTAAGTAAGCCGACAGCCACATTCGTGGGGATGACGGTGTTCGATCACCCAGAGCCGCCACGGTTGGGTGCGACGAGGGTAACAGTTTCAGACGGCCAGAGAATTACCAAACCTGAAACGTTGGGAACGAGGAGGGAGCAATAATGGCCGCCACGCGGTGCGACGCCCTGGCCTACCTGAACGACCGCATTATCCAGGGCGGCCTGTGCACCCGCTGCGGGGCCTGCGCGGGGATATGCCCCGCGGAGAAGATCAGCTTCCGGGACCCGCTTGGGGCGTGCCTGCCCGCGATTGACGATTCCGTGGATTGCGGCGATTGCGGCGGCCTGTGCCGCGACGTTTGCCCGGGGGAATCGGTCGATTTTGCGGCCCTCAACCGCGCGGTGATGGGGGGCGTGCCGGCGGACATGCTGCTGGGCCATGCGGAGTCGTGGCATGTGGCGTGGGCGAGCGACCCGGCGGTTCGCGCGGGCGGCGCGAGCGGCGGCGCGATCACGGCGATGGCGCTGCACCTGCTGGAGTCCGGGGCGGTGCAGGGGGTTGTCTGCCTGATCGACGATCCGGCGGCGCCGCTGTTGCCGCGCGCGGTCATCGCGACGGATCGGGATACCCTGATGCTATCGCAGCAGAGCAAGTATTCGCTCGCGCCCCTGCTCACCGTGCTCCGGGAGATTGAAGTCTTTCCCGGTCGTGTGGCGATTGTCGCGCTGCCCGACCAGGTGCACGCGCTGCGCAAACTGGAGCGGATCGGGCATCCGGCCACGGCGAAGATCGCGGTGATCCTCGGTTCCTACTGCGGCGCGATCCAGCATTTCACCGCGGTGTCCGCGTTTCTGCGCAAACACGGGATCCGCGATCTGGACGAAGTGTCGAAAGTCGAATACCGCGCGGGGGCCTGGCCCGGCAGGCTGCGGGTGACGCTGCGGAACGGAACGGCGCTGGAACTGGATAAGTTCTACGCCAACTACATGACGTTGTTTTATTCCGTGGAGCGTTCGCTGCTCTGTGTGGACCTGACCAACGAACTGTCCGACATCGCGTTCGGCGACGCGTGGGCCCCGCGGTACGAGGCGCGGCACGAGGGCTTCAGCCTGATTGCGGTGCGCACGGCGCGTGGCGCGGAGGTGTTCGGCGATTGCGTTCGGGCGGGGGTTATTGCGGCGGAAGAAACGGATCGCGACGATGCCCGGGCGATGCACGCGCACGGCCTGTACAACAAGAAGATCGCGGTCTGGAGCCGGATTCAATTGCGTCGCTGGATGGGGAAGGCTGCGCCGGAGTACGGGTACACGGCGGTCCGCACGCGGAAACAGCGCGCGGTGGGGCTGGGCATCGCGCTGGTGTTCTGCCTGGGCCGCACGCGGCTGGCCCGGGGCGTGGTTCAGATCCTGCCGCTGGAGTGGACGGGGCGCATGTTTCTGTTTGTGCGGACGCGCTGGCGCAACGCCACCCGCCCGAAGCGCCGAAGCCAGGTGGCGGACTACACGGTGCGGTGGACTGAGTCGCAATGGGAGAAGACGAATGGCTGAAGCGACCGCCGTTTGGCGCGGGATCGATCCGGTGCGCTGGCTGCTGGCCTACGACGCGGTCGAGGCCGTGGGGTATGGCGAAGCGCGCGCGCGCGTTGCCCGCCGCGTCGCCTGGGCGCTGATCGCCTTGTTCCTGCTGTTCGGCCTGGCGGCGGTGTGGTTTCGGTGGACCGACAACAAGCCCACGGTGGCGAGCACGGGACTCGTGACCGCCCACAGGCTGGTGGCGCTGGACTGGGGCGGGTGGTTTCGGGAGAACATCTGGTGGCGCGGCAAGCAGACCCCGGCGCCGCTGACCTATACCGTGCACGGGCTGTTCTTCACGCTGTTCGGCTACAGCGTGCGCGGCATTCTGGTCTTGCACGCCGTCACGGGGGCCGCGCTTCTGGCGTTTCTCTACCGCGTTACGGCGCGTCGCGCGGGACCCTGGGCGGGGGCCGCTGCGGTTGCCTGGTGCCTGGGCATGCCGCTGTTCCACTACGTCACGCTGTCCGGGTGGACGTTCATCTGGGCGACGATGTTCCTCTTGCTGGCCGTGGACCTGGCGGATCGCGCCGCATTGACCGGCCGCGCGCGCTGGTTGCTACTGGCCGGAATCGCCGTCGGGTGCGCCGGGATGAGCCGCCCGGAAAACTACGCCACTGCGTTGCTGTTCGCCGCGCTTGCGCCGTTTGCGATGCGGTATCGGGTTGCCTTCCTGGCGATCGCGTTTTCGTGGCCGACGGCGCAATTCTTTGTGAACCAGGTGTTGCACGGCGCGGATCCCGGCCTTCGCATCCTCGACGATGCACGAAGCGCCATGGGCTTTGCCGAACTCTTCGAGGAATGGCTGGCCCGCGTGCGCCGGGCCGTGCTTAACCGGAATTTTTCGACGCCCTTGCAATGGCTCCTGCTGCCCGCAATCCTCGCTTTTGGTTTGCCGCGCCACCGGCTGCTGGCGGGCATTGCGCTTTATTTCTGGGTGGCGTTTTTCGCGGCCTACGCCATGCGCCGGATTTCCTTCAATCACGAAGGCTACTACTTCGCGCATGTGGTGCTCGCGATGCCATTCCTCGGCGCGCTCACCGTGTGGGCCGCCGGGCGGGTCCGGGCGATGCTCCAGCGGGCGGGGATGGCGCCCGCGCGCGCCGCTGCGGTTGCGCTGGTTGTCGTGGCGGCCGCATTTTGTGTGGAGCGGGTCACGCTGGGGAGCGCGTGGAAGGAGCGCGTGTTCTACCGCGTTCCGGCGCCGGTCCGCGCGCTTCGGGATGCGCTTCAGGGGCAGTTGGGGCCCGGGGACGCCATCATGCTGGACTATTTTCCGGAGGTGTCGTGGCTGCTGGCGGAAATCGAGGGTCCGGGCGGACGAAATGCCTATTACTACAACGTCGCGGTGACCGGTACGCCGCGGCCGCGTGTGAATGCCGCGCGCAAGGACCTCACAGACGAGGAAATCTTGCCGGTGAATCGTTGGGTGGCCGAAAATCTGGATCGCTGGTTTGAGCACAACGTTCCGCGCTATCTCGTGATGCTGGCGCCGGACGTGTGGGAGCGGGAGATGGGTCGAAAGCGCGCGATGGGGCATTACCGGATGTTTGGCCTGCGCGCCGCGGCGCCGTATGCGGCGACGGCGGCGGCGTGGGCCGGTGGGGACGTTGGGGAGGTGATGTTTGAGAATGAGGATTTTCGGATTGTTGCGCTGGATGAGTGAGTGGACAGCGTGGACGTAGTGGACAGAGTGGACGTAGTGGACGTAGTGGACGTAGTGGACGTAGTGGACAGAGTGGACAGAGTGGACAGAGTGGACAGAGTGGACAGAGTGGACAGAGTGGACAGAGTGGACGGAGTGGACGGGGTGGACGGGGTGGACGGGGGGCTTCTTTAATCGTATCCGGGGCGGGCGTTACAATGCGCTGGGCGGTCTGGCGCATGTCCTTGTGGGCGCGGGCGCTGGGTGGCGCCGCAAACGTTGAGGGCTATCATGTTGTTATCGTCCCGTCTGGAAGCCATGTTGGAGCGGATGCGGGTATTGGTCTCTGTCGCGCTGGTGGCCGGGGTGCTGGCCGTTCACGCCGCGGCGCCCGCGCAGCCGGCGCTGGAGCAGGGCGCGCCCGAGCGGGTGGAGGAATCCGTGGAGGCGTCCGATCCGGGGTCCGCGCGTGGTCCGGAGCGGGACTCCGTGGAACCGGGGGATCCGGCGGGGCGTGCCGCCGACACCGGCCGTTCCGCGACGCCGGATCCCGGGCCCACCACGCCGGCGCCGACGCAGCCCGGGCCCGGCGCGGCTCCGCTTCCGGGGTCGCCTGCTTCGCCGCCGACGCAACCCGCGCCCGGCGCGGCTCCGCTTCCGGGGTCGCCCACGCCGGCGCCTTTGCAGCCCGGGCCAGGCGCGGCTCCTTCGCCGGGGGCGCCTGCTCCGCCGCCTTTGCAACCCGCGCCCGGCGCGGCTCCGCTTCCGGGGGGGCTGGGGCCCGCGCCGGCGAACACGCCGCTGGCACGGCTCCAGGCGCTTGCCGCGGATGCGTCTGTCGAGCCGGATCTGGCGGAGGTGGCGTTGCTGGCGGCGCAACTTGCCCAGCCGGTGGACACGCAGGCGTATCTGGCGAAACTCGACGCGCTTGCGGCGGAATTCGAGCCTATTATCGGCAACCGGGGTCAGACGCTTGAAGTCGCCGGGCGGCTCGCCCGTTTCCTGTATCAGGAGAAGGAGTTCGCCAACAGCGCGGTGCAGTCCGCCGAAATTTTTGTTGGTCTGGACCAGGTGCTGGATAAGAAGCAGTGGAATTGCGTGGGTATGGCGCTGCTTTACGCGGCAATTGGCAAGCGCACGGGCCTGCCGCTTCAGTTGGTGGCGGGGCATGGCCACGTGCTTGTGGCGTATAACGCGCCGCCCTACTTTTTTATCGAGACAACGGCGCGCGGCGGTTTGCAGCCCAGCCGGGATTACCTGACCGAATACCTGCCGTTTCCGTGCGTGAGCCCGGCGCGCTACGTAGTCTTGAACAACCGCGAAGCGATCGCCATGACCTTGACGCAGATGGGGCTGGCGATGCAGGGCGCGCAGCGGTCGCAACTGGCGGGGACGCTGTTCTCCCTGGCGATCAACTTTTCGGAGACCTATGCGGAGGCCTGGGCGGGGCGGGGCTTTTTGCGCGCGGCCGAGGGGAACGCGCAGGGCGCCATGGCGGATTTCGAACGCGCGATCGATCTGGATCCCGAGCTGCGCGAGGCGTATGGCGGGCTTGGCGCGGCGTACCGCGAGCAGGGCAACCTGCCGCGCGCGGTGGAGACCTACCGCACGCTGCTGGCGCTGTGTCCCGAGGACAGTGTGGCGGTTTTCAACACCGGCCAGTTGCTCTACGAATCCGGGGATTTGCAGGGGTCGGTGCAGGCGTTCCGGCAGTACATCGACCTGGAGCCGCGCGACCCGGAGGGGTACATGCGGATCGCGTTTCCGCTGGAGGACGCCGGGGATCTTGCGGGGGCGGCGGAGGCGTACCAGCGGGTGCTTGCGCTGGCTCCGAATACGCCGGACGCGATCCTGAATTTGTCTTATATTTACGAGCAGATCCGGGACTTCAATTCGAGTATGGAAGGCTACCGGCGCGTGCTTGCCCTCCAGCCGGCCAACGTGCGGGCGGCCGGCGGGGTTGCGCGGGTGCTCGGGAAGACCGGCCGCTACGAGGACGCCCTGCGCACGTTTCGCGCCGCGCTGGAAAGCTACCCGAACACGGCGTTTCTCTGGGTTGACCTGGGGCAGTTGCTTGAATACGGCGGCGACTTGAAACAGGCCATCGGAGCCTACCAGGAGGCGGTGCGCGTGAATCCGTCGGATCCGGAATCGTACTATGCGCTGGCGCGGGCGCTTCAACGGGCGGGTCTCGCCAATGACGCGCAACATGTGCTCGCGCAGGCGCGGGCCGTGGAGGCCGCGCGATCGAGCGGGCAGGCGCGCCCGGGCGGCTGGGCCCCGCCGACAACCAGCGAGGGCGGGATTGCGGATCTCTTCCCGGGCGGCGCGGGCGCGCCGCTGGAGTTGCCGGCGCCCGAAATCGAGGGCGCGCCGCCGGGCGCCGAGCCCGATATGCAGCCGCCGGCCGATGCTTCTTCCGCGCCCGAAGGCAACGCGGATCCGGCCGCCCCCGCGGCTCCACCCGAGGCCGGGGCGGACGCGGGCTCCGCGCCGGAGGGCGGCGGCGAAGCGCCCGAGTCCCCGGCGGGCCCGGAACCGTGAGCAAGCCCGTTGTGGAGTACAGGGCGGAATCGCGCGCGCGCGCGTGGCGCGAGGTTTTGCGGGACATGGCGCGCGGGGTGGCGCACGGGCACTACATGGCTTACCGGCTTGCGTTGAAGGACGTGAAGGGGGCCAACGCCAAGTCCGCGTTTGGGCTGCTCTGGGATCTGGCGGATCCGTTGGTTTTCGGGGCGATCTTCTACGTGCTGATGCGGGCAGGGATACTGCACCCTGGGGATCTCGCGATCCCGTACGCGCTTTTTGTGACCTATGGCATGCTGCTGTACCTGACGTTTGCGGAGGCGTGGCTTGGCGCGGTGCGGATTTTTCCGGCCTCGCGCGGGCTGCTGACCCAGGTCAAGGCGCCGCCCGAGGCGCTGGTGCTTTCGGTGTTCTACCGGGTGTTGTTCAACAGCGGATTTCGCATCGCCGTCCTGTTGGTGTTCACCGTTGCGATGGGCGCGTTTACGCCGCTGGGTTTCCTGAAGTTTCTGGCGTGCTACCCGTTGCTGGTGCTGGGCGGCGTGGCGCTCGGGTTGATTCTGGCTCCGTTTAACGCCGTGTACAACGACGTTGAGCGCGCGGTGCGCCTGGTGATTCTACCGCTCCGTTTCGCGACGCCGGTGTTCTTTGTGATCGCCTCCGAGACGCTGATCCGGATTAACCCGGCCGCCGTGCTCATTACGAACCTGCGCGATCTGGCGACGGCGAACCAGTTTCACGATCCGCTGGCGCTCGTGGCGTGGAGCGGCGGACTCGCGGGGCTCTTTCTGCTTGGCTGGTTTGCGTTTCATCTGTCCGTGCCGGTGCTTGCGGAGCGGGCGTGAGCATGGCGCCGGCGATCCGGGTCGAGGGCGTTTCGAAGCGCTACTCCCGCCATGCCCAGACGCATCTCTCCTATGGGCTGGGCGACCTGATGCGCGAGCTGCTTGGCCGCCCGCGCCCGGCGGCGTTGCGCAAGGATGAATTCTGGGCGGTGCGCGATGTTTCGTTCGAGCTGGAGGCCGGTGGTTCGCTGGCGCTGATCGGGCGCAATGGCGCGGGCAAGAGCACGCTCCTGAAGATGCTCAACGGCCTGACCCGTCCCGACACCGGCCGGATCCGCCTGGAGGGCCGCGTGCAGGCGCTGATCAATCTCAGCGCGGGCTTCAACCCGGCCCTGACGGGCCTCGAAAACATCTACAACGCCGCGTCGCTCTCCGGCTTTGGCAGCGGCGCGATCCGCGCGATGGCCGACGAGGTGATTGCGTTTGCGGAGTTGGAGGAGGCGATCGAGAGTCCGGTGCAGACGTATAGCTCCGGGATGAAGGCGCGGCTGGGCTTCGCGGTGGCGGTGCATCTGCGGCCGGATATCCTGCTCATCGACGAAGTGCTCGCGGTGGGGGACTACGCGTATCAGAACAAGTGCTTTTTGCGCATGGAGCAGCTCAAGAAGCAGGGCGTCACGATGGTGTATGTGTCGCACAGCCACAACTCGGCAATCAAGCTGTGCGAGCAAGGGATCTGGCTGCACCGGGGCCGCGTGATGGCCAGCGGGGCTTGCCTGGAGACGGTTCGGGCCTACCTGGCGTTCCTGGAGGCGGAATCGCAACTGAAGGAGGCGCCCGATCCGGTCGCGGGCGAGGCCGGTGCGCCGCCGCCGCCGCGCGCGACGGACCACCTCTACGGACCGGTGCATTCGGGCTTCGATCACGTTCAGGAGGTTACCTGTACGTTGTCCGTCGATGGCCAGTCGTGCTCGGAGATTCCGGTGCACAGCGCGGTGGTGATCCGCTTTGGATTCACGCTGCGGCGGCGTGTTGACGGGTTGAGCGTGACCCTGAATTTCTTTCGGGAAGATGGCCTGCTGATGGGGATTGTGACGACGCTGTACGAGGGGTATCTGGACGGCATACACGAGGGCCGCGTGGAGTGCGAGGCGCACATTCCGGATTTGGATTTCGCGCCCGGCAACTACCTCGTGATGATGCCGATCTCCGAGGGGCAGGGCTATTTGTGGCGGGATGTGGCGGCGCGATTTCGGGTGGTGGGGGGCGGCCGGGTGGCGGCGGGGGTGAAGCATATTCGGCACAGCCTCCGCGTGCTTTCCTGACGGGGATATCACCACGAAGGGCACGAAGACCACGAAGGAAAGAAGTTGGAGAGGGCAGGGACAGCAGGGACGGCAGGGACGCCAGGGACGGACGGTGCAGACGGGATGGGCGGAGCAGGCGGGATGGGCGGAGCAGACGGCAGGGGCGGGGGCTTGCGTTGTGGGTGGCGCGGGGTTCGGGCGCTTTGCGACAATGCGCGGGGCAAAGAGTTGGGCTGGCAATCAGGACTTGGTATGGCGAACGAGATTGTTGCGCGGGATGGCGATGTGTTCCGCATATTGCAATTGACCGATTTTCATTCGGATGTGAGCGAGTACGCGAATGAGCGGACGCGGGCGGATGTGCGCGCGATGGTGGGGCGCTGCCGTCCGGATTTCCTGGCGGTGACGGGGGACATCTGGTGCGGGGATGGGCATCCGGACGCGGCGCCGATGTGGATGGCGCGCGATCTGGCGTTTATTGCGTCGCTGGAGACGCCGTGGGCCTTTACCTGGGGCAACCATGATTACGCGGCGGACGGGGCGCGCGCGCAGGCGCAGATCCTGCGCAGCCCGCACTACGCGGCGCCGGACTCCACGGCGCGCGGGGAGTGCCATATCGCGGTGGTGGATCGCGATGGTGATGCGCGCTGGGACCTGCTGTTCGCCAATTCCGGCGCGGAATGGCGTCTGCCGCAGGATCTGGAATGGGTGGGAGACACATCGCGCGCGCTGGTGGCGGCGCGCGGCCGCCTCATCCCGGCGGTGTTGTTTTTTCACATTCCGCTGCGGCGCTATCAGGTGGCGATTGACGCGGGGCGGGCGGAGGGCATCGCGAATGAGGAGGTGTTGTACTGGGGGGACGAGGCGGACACGGGGGCGGACCTGATTATGGCGATGCCGAACATCCGGGCGTGTTTTTGCGGCCACAGCCACCGGAACGACTGTTGGTTTGAGGAGGGCGGCGTGCGTTTTTCGTATGGGCGATCAACGGGTTATGGCGGCTATGGGGAGGATGTGAAGAAGGGCGCGACACTCATCACGCTGGATTTGCGTGGGGAGGCGGTGCGGCACGAGGCGGTGTTCGGGGATGAAGTTGGGTGATTTTTGGGGTGGTGGGGGATGGTGGGCGGTTATGTGACGTCGGGTGCGGTTGTTGCCGCAGGAATGCCCGCGATCCTGTGTTGGCGGATCGCGTGGCACGGGTGTGGTGGATCGGGGTTAGGAGCCGGTGTCGCCGGCGGCTTTGGCCTGGCGATCGCGGCGCCAGTGGTGCGCTTCGAAGGCGATGAGGGCGATGGGGATGCCGTAGAGGAGGAGTTTGCCCCACCAGGTGTGGGAGAAGCCGGTGAAGTCGCGCCAGTGTCCGATGGGCCAGATCACGGCGGAGGCGCGCCCGTAGAGGTGGTTCCGGGGCACCCAGCCGTACATGCGCCCGTCGACGCTGTTGAGGCTGTTGTCACCCAGGAGGAAGTAATGGTCTTCGGGGACCAGCTGGTACTCGTCGCCGGGCAGGGAGCCGTACTTCGGGGGGAACTGCTGGAGCATCTGTGCGAGGGCCATGCGCTGTTCGGCGTGCGGGGCCTGCTCGGCGGCGCGTTCGACGTCCTCGTAGCCCCAGTAGCCCTTGAAGTCGTCGGGCATGGTTTCGCCGAGGGGGATCTTCTCGCCGTTGATGTAGACTTCGCCGCCGCGGAGCTCGACGCGCTCGCCGGGCAGGCCGACGACGCGCTTGATGAGGCGGGGGTGTTCGCTTCCGCCCGCCGGGGGCTTGAAGACGACGATATCCCAGCGATCGGGCTCCCACCAGTTCCAGAGGCGTATGGCTGTGAAGGGGATCCGCGGTCCGAAGTACATTTTGTTTGTGAGTACGCGGTCGCCCTTGAACATGTTCGGGTGGCCGTGCAGCGTGGGCTCCATGGAGCCGGACGGGATGCTGTACTGGTCGATGACGCAGCCCTTGATAAAGAGGATGACGAGGAGCAGGATGGCGATCTCGCGGGCCTGCTGTTTCCAGCGGGCGGCGCGGGACTCGCCGGCGGGCGCGGTTTCGGATTGGGCCGCCACGCTACCGGTCCGCGTCTTCGCTGACTTTGAGCAGGGCCATGAAGGCTTCCTGCGGGACTTCGACGGTGCCGACCTGTTTCATGCGCTTCTTGCCTTCCTTCTGCTTTTCGAGGAGCTTCCGTTTACGGGTGATGTCGCCGCCGTAACATTTCGCGGTCACGTTTTTGCGGAGCGCCTTGACGGTCTCGCGCACGATAATCTTCCCGCCGATGGCGGCCTGGATGGCGACTTCGTATTGCTGGCGCGGGATGAGTGTACGCAGCTTGGAGGCCAGGGCGCGTCCGATGGGCACGGCATTGTCGCGGTGCACGATAACGGAGAGGGCGTCGACGGCTTCGCTGTTGAGCAGGATATCGAGCTTGACGAGGTCGCCGGGGCGGTATCCGATGATGCGGTATTCGAGGGAGCCGTAGCCGCGCGTGTAGGACTTGAGCTTGTCGTAGAAGTCGACCACGATCTCGGAGAGCGGCATTTGGTAGACGGCCATGCAGCGGCGCCCGTCGATATAGTCGACGCGGACGTGTATGCCGCGCTTTTTCTTGCAGAGGTCGATGACGGTGCTCAGGTACTCCGTGGGGCACATGATGTCGGCTTCGATATAGGGCTCTTCGCAGAGCTCGATTTCGGCGCGGGGCGGCATCTGGGAGGCCTTTTCAATGATCTCGACCTCGCCGTCGGTGCGGGTGATTTGGTAAGCCACGTTGGGCATGGTGGAGACGAGGGTGAGGTCGAACTCGCGCTCGAGGCGCTCCTGGATGATCTCCATGTGGAGGAGGCCGAGGAACCCGAGGCGGAATCCGAGGCCGAGGGCGTCGGAGCTGTCGGCGACATACTCGAAGGAAGCGTCGTTGAGGCTGAGTTTTTCGAGGGCGTCGCGCAATTCGCCGAAATCGGTGGCGATGGCGGGGTACATTCCGCAGAAGACGACGGGCTTCACTTCCTTGTAGCCCGGAAGGGCCTGGGGGGCGGGCCGGAGCGCGTCGGTGACGGTGTCGCCGACTTTGGTGTCCTGGAGCGTCTTGATGCTGCAGATCATGTAGCCCACTTCGCCGCAATTCAGCGATTCCATGGGCTTGGCTTCCGGGGTGAAGCAGCCGACCTCCGAGACTTCGTATTTGCTGCCGGCTTTCATGAGCAGGATTTTCTGGCCCTTGCAGATGCGCCCGTCCACCACACGGAGGTATACGACGACGCCGCGGTAGGTATCGTACACCGCGTCGAATATGAGGGCGCGGAGCGGTCCCTCGGCGTCGCCCTTCGGCGGGGGGACTTTGCGAATGACGGCTTCGAGGACGTCCTCGGTGCCGATGCCGTTTTTCGCGCTCGCCAGCACGGCCTCGGAGGAGTCCAGGCCGATGACGTCCTCGATCTGCTGCCGGGCGTCGTCGATATCGGCGGCGGGGAGGTCGATCTTGTTGATGACCGGGATGATTTCGAGATCCTGTTCGACGGCCTTGTAGGCGTTTGCGAGGGTCTGTGCCTCCACGCCCTGGGCGGCGTCCACGAGGAGCAGGGCCCCCTCGCATGCGGCGAGGCTTCGCGAGACCTCGTAGGCAAAGTCCACGTGCCCGGGGGTGTCGATGAGGTGGAGCATGTAGGTCTGGCCGTCTTTCGCGGTGTAGGCCATGCGCACGGCGACGGATTTGATCGTGATCCCGCGCTCCCGCTCGATGTCCATGGTGTCGAGGGTTTGCTCTTTGAGCTTCCGGTCCTCGACGGTGTGGGTGAACTGCAGGAGCCGGTCGGCCAGCGTGGATTTCCCGTGGTCGATGTGTGCGATGATGCAGAAGTTTCGAATGTTTGATTGCGACGGCATTCAGGGCCTTTAACTACTCTGGGGTTGGCCTGGCATGGGGCCAGGCGCTTACATTGTCCCGGCTTCCGCCACGCGGCGCCGGCCCTCCACTGCATTGCGCGGGATACGGCCCGCGCCGCCCGGCCCTACCGGATGGGCGCCCCGGCGCTTTCCTTATCCGCTGTTGGGAAGAGGTCGTCCAGGACGCGCAGGCTCCGGTAGTCTGATTCTGTCTGGCGCGCGGTATAGCCGCGCAGCAACTGGAACGCGTCCCGCGGCGCCGGAACGTCTGGGCATTCCGCCGCCGCCGCGAAGAGCGCGCGGAGGGACGCGAGCGTTTCCCGGGAAACGCGGCGCGGGGCCGGGCAGGCTCCACACACCGCGCCCCCTTCGAAATCGAAGCCCGGATTATCACCTATTGCGCGGCCGCAATGCACGCATTCGCGCAGGGACGGCTCAAATCCCGCCGCCGCCAGCATGCGCGCGATCTGCCACGCGCAATGCGCCCGCGGGTCGCCGCGCCAATCATTGAGGCGTTCGAGCCCCGCCGAAAATGCGGCGTAGAAGTTTTCGGACGGCTCGTTTTCGTGCGCCACGTGAAGCGCGAGTTCCAGCGGGAAGGCGGCAAAAGCGCCGCGTTCCAGATCGTTTTTCACGCCGGGGTACGCTTCGAGCAGACTGGCGTCGGCCAGGGTTTGCACGGAGCGCCCTTCCTTCCAGTAGTACACCAACTCCACCCGGTTCATCGTGTCCAGCACGCCGGCGAGCGGGCTGCTCTTTCGGCGCACGCCCTTGGCGATGCATGCGAGCCGCCCGCGGCGGGGGGTCAGGAACGTGACGATGCGGCTGGTTTCGCTGTAATCCACCCGCCGCAACACATGGGCTTCCGCCTTTTCCTGGGGCACGGGACGACTCCTCACTTCGGGCGGGAAGGGGACGATACCCGCCTGCCGCCAGAGGCCCGAAAGTATAGCATTTCAAGTGCTTACGCCGCAAATAGCGGAGGAAGAGAGCCGGCGCCGCGCGCGCCACAAAAAAAGCCCCCCGGGCGCGCCTTGGCGACCGGGGGGGCTGGCGATTTCAATTAGAAGCCGGAGACCAGGATGGCCCAGGCGCGCTGGGCCGGAAACTTGCCGGGGTACCGGATGAATTCCACGTGGCCGTCCATATAGAGCGCATTGGCGCCGCCGGGAAGGTGGTTGTAGTCGCTTGTATCGGCCTCGATGCCGTCGTAGTGGATCACGAGATCGCTCTGGGCTTTGGCCGATGCGCCGGGGTTGTTGATGTCGGTGATGAGGAATCGCTCGATGCCTTCGCGGATACGCAAGGCGGGCTTGCCGCCCGGGATCGGAAGGTCCCTGTCGACGGCGTCCAGCGCTTCTTGTTCGGTCGTCGCGAGGGCGACGGCGGTGGCCATATCGATAATGCCCTGCACGAATCCGCCGCTGATGATGCCTTCGGCGATCAGGCCGGGCAGGTCGGTGGCGGAGCCGTCGCCCGGGTTTACGCCCGGCATGAGGTAGGCCTCCTCATTGGTGACCCAGGCGTTGTAGATGTAGGAGCGCGTACCGATTTTGCAGGCGAGGATGGGCCGGTTCGGGTCGCCGCCTTCGCGCCAGCCGCCGTTCTCAATATAGCCGATGCCGTCAATGTCCGATGGGCAGAGGTTCACATTGACGTCGGAAAGGTATTCGGGGTAGATCTGCGGGCCGTGCCACATGAAGTCTACGCCGAGGGAGTCGCAGACGCCGGGGGTTGAGCCTTCGCCGACGTAGCTCACGGTGGGGAATTTCTCGCCCTTGGATTCGTTGGCGTACATTTTGAAGGCGAGGCCCATTTGCTTGAGATTGTTTTGGCACGCGGCGCGGCGCGCGGCTTCGCGGGCGCGGGCGAGGGCGGGGAGCAGAATGGCGGCGAGGATGCCGATGATGGCGATCACGACGAGTAGTTCGATGAGGGTGAAACCTTTGCGATTCATTCGATTCTTCCTTTCGGTACATTCACGACTAAAACGGTTGATAAATCAATAAGCTGTGTACGCATGAATGTGCAGGCCATGTAGACGTATCCGCCGCCACGCGGTGGGTTCACTGCGCTCCTCTCCGGCCTTTGCCCTGGCCTCTCACGCGGACGCGCCTGCCCGGATACCTCACCATCGTATACCAGATCTTGAAAAACCGCAAGCCCTTTACCTAATTTTCGGTATAATCATAAGTGTTTTAATTGATTTGGGTTAGGCGAATGCCCGAACTTAACAAAAAAGCCGGGCCGCGGGAATTCCCGCGGCCCGGAACAGCGTAATGGTGCTGTTATCCGTGGGTTACTGGCCCAGCAGGGTCGCCCAGGAGCGGCTGGCCGGATACTTCGAGGGGTACTTGAGCCAGGACACGTGGCCATCCATGTAGAGCACATTGGCGCCGCCGGGCACGTGGCTGAAGTGCTGGGTGTTCGCCGTCACTTCGTCGTAGATAATCGGGAGTTCGCTTTGGGCCTTGGCCGAAGCGCCGGGATTGTTGATATCCGTGATGAAGAAGCGCTCGATGCCCTCGCGCAGGCGCTGGAGCGTGGTATCGCCCAGCACCTCGTGGGTGAAGCGGAAGTCGCCTTCGGCGAGGCCCTTCGCGGTAGCCAGGGTCGTCGGATTGAAGCCCGTGCTGTTCAGGCCGTCAATGGTGCCCTGGATCGTCAGGAAGCGGGTGATGAAAGCGACCGAGGCCGTGACGCCGGGTATATAATCGTCGTTGTCGTTCGACTCATCCAGCATATAGTGGCGGGCGCTGAAGGGCCAGGGGCTGTAGATGTAGGACAGATCGTCGAGTCGGCAGGCGTTTATCGGCAGATTCGCGTTGCCATCGACGTGCCAGCGGCCGCCATCCCAGCGGTTCTGTCCGTCCTGGTCGGAGGGGCAGACGAAGACGTAGAGGTCGGTGACGTAGTCCGGATAGATATCCGGGCCGTGGGGGATCAGGGTGAGGTTGAAGCGTTCGCAGTCGCCGACGCCGTCATTGTTGACCAATTCCCGGAGGTATGCCGCGGGGGGGAACTTCTCGCCCTGGGACTCATTCGCGAACATTTTGAGGCTCAAGCCCATTTGCTTGAGATTGTTCTGGCAGCTTGCGCGCCGGGCGGCTTCGCGTGCGCGCGCGAGGGCGGGCAGCAAGATAGCCGCGAGGATGCCGATGATGGCGATCACCACCAGCAATTCGATCAAGGTAAATCCTTTGCGTTTCATGTTGGACAGTTCCTTTTGACTCTCTGAATAAATAATTGCCAAAGCATTGACGCCGTCAATAACGTGAAGCAGGGCGAAACACCGAAATACCCGTCGCCGCGTAAGTATGAATCCCGCGCTCCTTTCCGGCCCTACCCGTGGCCTCTCACTGCGACGCGCCTGCGTGGGTAAGGTGTATGATATACCGGATTCGGCGAAATTGCAATGGCCTACTTAATCTTCGGTATAGGCGCTTAAGGTGTTGTATTGGAGAGACTTGTGTATCTGTTGTCCCCCGGGTGCGCGGGGAAAGGCGGGCGGGCATGCGGAGTTTTCGTTGCGGACATATGCGAAATTCCAGAATTAACGCATTGGGGGCCGGGCGCGGTCGTTCGGCGATGCCGGCAGGGCGTGGAGCGCGGCTGAACCGGAATCTGCGCGGGAGTCCCCGGTGCCACGACCCAACGTCTTGATGAACCGCGACTGGACGCGCATCGACACAGGGCAGCCTATGGCCGCAGCCAAAGAAGAGATCACCACGAAGGTCTTAGGGCAGCCTCGGGCCGCAACCAAAGAAATGATCACCACGAAGGGCACGAAGGCCACAGCGCAGCCTCTGGCCGCAACCAAAGAAATGATCACCACGAAGGGCGCGAAGGTCACGAAGAAAAGAAGAGAAGAGGTTTAACCTCAGAGATCGCAGAGTGCGCATGGGGTGTTATTGTGCGCGGACGGACCAGGGTGGATGAATGGGGGCGGACTCTTTACCACGAATGAACACCAATGCACACGAATGCGCCGGGAGAAGCGGCTGGCCGCGATCAGGATTTTTGACCACGGATTACACGGATTACACGGATAGAAATGGATGCCGGTTGTTGGGGTGTGCAGGCGGCTGCGTGCTGTTTCCAAGGTGGCCTGTTCGGATTGTTCAGCCAGCAGCCAGCATCGGAATTGTAACGGGGTTGATCGGGTGGCGGGCGGCTTCTTCTTGTTTGGTTCGCGTGTCGCTTCAATCCGTGCCATCGGTGTAATCCGTGGGCAAGAAAAGGATTTCGACCACGAAACTTGTGGAACGGCCCGGAGATTCTCACTGGAGTTTCCGATTCGCAAATACCTTTACACCACATGGTTATGGGGCGTCTGAAGGCAGGAACCTGGAGAATAATCAAAAAGTTGACGGATAGTAGCACGGGGGCGGCTTCTGGCGGCAATCGAATAAAGTTGAACCGCGAATTGACTGGAGTGGACGCGAATGAAGGAAGTTTCGTTTCGCCTTGGGATTCGGAGGGTCTATTCATGGCGCCACCGGGCGGTTCGAAGCACCCCACACGCCGCCCGGGCCTGGCGGATGAGGCCGTGTTGGCGCAGGTTGATTCTTCCTGGCGGTTTTGAATCCGCCGCGGCTGTCGGATTCGTTCCCGCGCACGGCTGGAGGCCGGCGGTATCTCGAACGGGAAAGTCCCGGAGCTTTGCGCGCTGGCGGTGATGCGCGCGGTGCGCCGGGAGGGTTCGCGCTACCGCATTGACTTGGGCGGCCCGAGGATTTCGTGCAGGACGATGCTGGTGCGTAGGGTTTTCGGGTGGTGCAGCAGTTCCTTGACGGTGGATTTGCGGCGCTGCCTGCGCGGGGTCTGGGGCGCGGGCGCGGGTGTGGGGGGCGTTTGTGTCCGGGTGACCTGCGGCGGCTGCGCGGGCCTGCGCTGGGCTGGGGGGGCGGCCGGGGGCGCGGGCCGCTGGGGCTGCGGGATGG